>CAMJZF010000068.1 GCA_946410125.1 uncultured Prevotellaceae bacterium
GAAATAATACAGCTTTTCACCTTCTTGTTTGCGGAAATCCCGGAGAGCCTTAAGTGACTTATTTACCACTTCTCTCACACCGTCAAGCTCTTCGGGTGCCACATCTTCATTTAAATCTTGCTTAAAGACATCGGGCATTCTAAACAACGTCGAATACCAGTCCTGAGGCAAAGGAAGATTCAAATCCCGTGCAACAAGTTCGACTTGAGCCTTATAACCCTTAAGCAATTCAAGGTTTACCTGCGATGCTCCCGACGAGTCGATTGATTCGCAAGTCACATACACATCAACCTTGCCTCGTCCCAGCTCATTGGCTATTATTTTTCGCAACTCCAGTTCAAGTTCCCTATACACCAGTGGCAACTTGACCGAGAGGTCCATTTGCTTACTGTTTAATGATTTAATTTCGGCAGTCAATTTCTTGTTATTGACAACAAGTGTAGCCTTACCGAATCCTGTCATTGACTGTATCATATTATCTCTTTTATGAAATTTATGCAAATATACCAATTTACTTTAAAGCAGTAGCAATAATAAAAGGATTTTTTTGTAATTTTGCACCAATTATTTATCAACAATGGCAAATATTCTTAATATAGAGACCTCTACAAGCGTTTGTTCGGTAGCATTAGGCAGTGATGGGCAGATTATTGACCACCATGAGAATTATGATGGTCAGACTCACGCCACATTATTGAGCCAGTTTATTCAAGATGCCTTGAACACGGTAACGCGTAAGGAGATGAAGCTTGATGCAATAGCCATAAGCATTGGGCCAGGTTCCTATACCGGCTTGCGCATAGGTCTGTCACAAGCCAAGGGTCTTGCTTTCGGTCTTGGCATTCCTCTTATTGGCATCAACACATTACAGTTGCTCACTGTTTCAGCAATGTTCCGAGAATTCTTTGATGATGATGTTCTGTTTGTTCCCATGATAGACGCCCGTCGCATGGAAGTATACACAGCCATCTACAACTCATCACTTGAGGCTAAACTTGAGCCTTGCCCAATGATTATAGATGCCAACTCTTTCAGTAACTATTTAGACAAAAGCAGCCTTATTTTCATGGGTAATGGCTCCGACAAGGTCAAGAACGTAATCACTCATCACAATGCACATTTCATTGATGGTATAAAGCCCGTTGCCGTTGACATGCTTGCCCTGTCGGAAAAAGCATTTCGCGAAAACCATTTTATTGATGTAGCTTATTCAACTCCATTATACCTCAAAGAGTTTCAAGCGACTATACCAAAGAAAAAAGTGCTATGATGCCCTTAGTTTCATCTTTTATTTATATTTTTGCACATTATTTTATAAGACATGCTAACATATAATTCCCAACTCAAAAAACTTGCTTTGCCAGAGTATGGCCGCAATATACAGCAAATGGTAGACTATTGCTGCACTATTGCCGACCGCGAAGAACGCAACAAGTGTGCCTACTCCATCATCAACACCATGAGCAACCTCTTTCCCCAGCTCAATGAGGAGACCGATTATAAACACAAACTTTGGGACCACCTCGCTATCATGAGCGATTTCAAGCTTGACATAGACTACCCATACGAAATCGTCAAGCCCGAAAGTCTTGAGTCGAAGCCCATTCCGGTGAAGTATAAACTGGAAGGCATAAAAATGCGTCATTATGGCAAGATAGTTGGGCAAATGATTGAGCGTGCCTGCGACTATCCCGATGGTGAGGAAAAAGACGCACTGGTCATGCTCATTGCCAACCACATGAAGAAGCTTATTTACCAAATCAACAACGAGGATGTGGAAGATGCCAAAATATTCAAGGATTTAGAATTCTTCTCAAACGGACGAATCAAGATAGATCCTGCCACACACTCGTTGCATGAATTTAAGGTTGCTCCAGCTCAACAAGCACCAACCTCGAAGAAGAAAAAGAAAAAATAAGGGAAATGATAACGCGTGATGAAATAACATGCATTGGCAAGTTCAATAAGCCACACGGCATCAATGGCGAGATTTCGGCTGTTGTCAGCTCTCCCATTGACTTGAGTGAATGCAAGTGTATCATTTGTGACATTGACGGAATCTTTGTCCCCTTTTTCATCACCAACATAAGGGAGAAATCAACCGATACTTTGTTGTTGACAATTGAAGGCATCAATGATGAAACCGGAGCATCGTTGCTTGTCAATAATGACATGTATATACTTAAGAAAGACTATCAGGATTCTCTCGATGATGATGACGAAATTCCTGTTGACTTCTTGAGAAATTTCAAGGTTTCAATCAACGGTGCCCATAGTGGAGAAATTGTCGACATAGATGATTCCACTGCCAATGTGCTTTTTGTCATCAGCTTGGATAATGGCTCTACGATTTTGATTCCAGCCGTCAACGAGTTTATCACAGCAATTGATGTAGAGAAGCACACTATGTCTCTTGAAGTGCCAGTTGAACTTCTTGATTTATAAATGACATTTTTTTATTTGACATGAGAAATAATATATTAAACTTAAGATTAATAAGCATTGTTCTATGCTTACTGTTTTTGCAAGGAGGTTTGGCACAAGACTATTACAATGCGCCACAAACTCTTGATGAGGCGATTAACACTCCTATTGTTAAAGACAATAAGAGCCATAAGGTAATTGCCGAATATCAGACCCGTCAAGCAAGAATTATGTCGGAAGACCGAAATCTCAAGATATTAATGACAAGAGATCAAGAAGTAATCATTGTAACAATTCCTGCCGACTTGCTCTTTGACCCAAATGCCACAGAGCTCAATCGTGAGGCAGCCAATGTGTTGCAACATTACACCGCGTTCTTGAGAACTCCCGACTATTACCGCATGGCAATTGCAATGTATCACGACAACACAGGTTCGGAACAATTCTGCAAAAACCTGACCGACAAAAGGCTACAAAGCATTTATGACTGGTTTGCCATCAACTCAAGTGTCAAGTATCTGTCTAAATTCTCATTTGGACAATCCGACCCAATCCTTCCAAACAACTCAATTCAAAACCGACGTCAAAACCGACGCTTAGAAATATATCTCATTCCTGGCACCACAATGATTGACCAGGCAAAGCGCAACATATTAAGATAAATAACAACAAAAATCATTCATAAAAAATGGCTATTGAAATTAAAGATTTAACTAAGAGAAGCGTAAACTATTCACAGTGGTATAATGACTTGGTAATAAAGGCCGACCTCGCCGAGCAATCGGCAGTAAGGGGCTGTATGGTCATCAAGCCTTACGGATATGCAATTTGGGAAAAGATGCAACGTCAGCTCGACGAGATGTTTAAAGCCACCGGTGTTCAGAATGCCTATTTTCCCTTGCTCATTCCCAAGTCCTTCCTGAGCCGTGAGGCAGAACATGTTGAAGGCTTTGCCAAGGAATGTGCCGTGGTAACTCACCATCGCCTCATGAATGCCCCCGACGGCAGCGGCGTTGTCGTTGACCCGTCAGCAAGACTTGAAGAAGAACTCATCATTCGCCCAACCAGCGAGACTATTATATGGAACACCTATCGCAACTGGATAAATTCTTATCGCGACCTGCCATTGCTTATTAATCAGTGGGCTAACGTTATGCGTTGGGAGATGCGCACCCGCATGTTCCTGCGCACAGCCGAGTTCTTGTGGCAAGAAGGCCACACAGCCCATGCAACCAAAGAAGAAGCCCAAGAAGAAGCCATAAGAATGCTAAATGTCTATTCCGACTTTGCCGAAAAATATATGGCAGTACCTGTTATCAAAGGTGTCAAGTCGGCCAATGAGCGTTTTGCCGGTGCCTTGGAGACATATACTATTGAAGCCATGATGCAAGACGGTAAGGCTCTGCAATCAGGCACTTCTCACTTCCTTGGACAAAACTTTGCCAAAGCATTTGACGTGAAATTTGTGAATAAAGAAAATCAGCTCGACTACGTTTGGGCAACATCATGGGGAGTATCTACACGCTTGATGGGAGCTCTCATTATGACCCACAGTGATGACAACGGTCTGGTTCTTCCACCAAAGCTGGCTCCTATCCAAGTGGTAATTGTTCCCATTTATAAGACACAAGAGCAGCTCGATGAGATTAACGCCAAGGTTAACCCCATTGTTGAAAACTTGCGCAACATGGGCATCTCAGTTAAATATGACAATGCCGACAACAAGCGCCCGGGCTTCAAGTTTGCCGACTACGAACTCAAGGGCGTTCCCGTTCGCCTTGTACTTGGAGCACGCGACATTGCCAATGGTACAATTGAGGTAATGCGCCGTGACACACTCGAAAAATCCAGTGCCTCCCTCGAAGGTATTGAGGATACTGTAAAGAGCTTATTAGACGACATTCAAGCTAATATTTTCAAGAAAGCTTACGACCTGCGTGAAAGCATGACAACCAAAGTCGACACCTACGACGACTTCAAGAAGCAGCTTGAGAAAGGCGGTTTCATTCTCGCACCTTGGGATGGCACATCGGAGACCGAGGAGCGCATCAAGGAAGAGACCAAGGCAACAATACGCTGCATTCCTTTAGACGCCGAGCCCGAAGACGGAGTTGACATGATTACCGGCAAGCCATCGAAGTGCCGTGTAATATTTGCTCGCAATTATTGATTTCTTAGGTATTCCCTGAGCATGTTACAATATATTATTGGTGGCTCCAACAGTTTTGACATCATTGAAACAGCAAAAACCGCACTTTTCAACGGATGCCAGTGGATAAGGCTTGACATCAGCAAATTAACCGCTGACGATTGTGACAAGATTATTAAAAAGCTGCAACAGTCATGCAAGAACTTTGAAGCAATTCTAACTGTTGAAAATGATGTTGATGCAGTAAAGCGATGGAAGGTTGACGGAGTGCATCTGGATTTTGCCAATAAAGCTTCGGCTATAGAAGTGCGAAAAACGCTTGGCGAGGAGCCTATCATTGGCATTACCATAAAAGATTCCAGTGAAGTGCCGTTTATTCCACGCACAGCAGCCGACTACGTTGAAATTGACGTGAACGTAGATGACTTGGCTATTCATGCCGCAATTGTGAATCAAATGAAAGAAACCGGCTTGGAAGAACCCGTCGTCGCTCATTTCGCATCAATTCCGTCACTCAGTGCATTAACTCAGAGCGGAGTCAATGGAATAGCTCTTAATAGCGCAACTGTCAATCCAGTTGAACTTAAAGACTTGATTCATAAATTAGACATGCTCAACGAAGACCGGCTGAATGCCTTGTAACCTTTGCTTTAATACAGAAATGACGGATTACATTATGCAATCCGTCATTTCTGTTATCAGTAAAGGGCTGTGACAACTATCCGCAACGCGATGTGCCGCAGTTGGTACAAATGAGACATCCTTCTTGATATACAAGAGTCTCCTGACCACAGTTGGGACAAGTTTGTCCATTCAACTTAGTGCCATTAGGCAGATATTTCTTGAGTGCACGCTCAACACCCATCTTCCAGGTGTTGATGCTCTTGTTGTCAAGCTCGAGGCTGCTTACCAACTTGAGAACCTGCTCGATAGGCATTCCATAACGAAGCACACCCGAAATAAGCTTTGCGTAATTCCAAAACTCAGGATTGAACTTCTCGCTCAGACCCTCAATGGTGGTTTTGAAACCACGCTTGTTAATGAACTGGAAGTCATAGCGCTTTTCTCCATTCTCATTTACAGCCTTGATAATCTTACCCTTAGTAACCGACTTGGGACAGAAGATACCCTCGTCGTCATCGGCAATACCGGTAAATATCTCATAAGGACGATTGTCAATCAAGCCAATGAAGGCAATCCACTTCTCCTTGTTGTTCTGGAAGCGGACAACATCGGCTTCAAGTTCGATAGGACGCTTGAGAATGTGCTCTTCCTCGGCCATATAGAGTCCTTTCTTCTCCTCCTTATTTTTCTTGTTCTTGCCATCGCCCGAGAGAGAAATAAGAACGCCACTACGCGAACCGTCACGATAGACGGTACAGCCCTTGCAGCCCGAACGCCATGCCTCAACATAGAGCTTACCTACCATTTCCTCGCTTATGTCGTTAGGCAAATTGATTGTTACGCTGATAGAATGGTCAACCCACTTTTGTACAGCACCTTGCATGCGAACCTTGTTCAACCAGTCCACATCATTGCTTGTAGCCTTATAATAAGGAGACTTAGCCACCAGTTCGTCAATTTGTTCCTGAGTATAATCATCTCTCACCTCAATGCCGTTAGTCTTCATCCATGTGATGAACTTGTGGTGATAAACGATATATTCCTCAAAAGAGTCGCCCGACTCATCAACGTAGTCGACACGAACATCCTTATCGCTTGGATTAACCTTGCGACGACGCTTGTACACTGGCAGGAACACAGGCTCGATGCCCGAAGTAGTCTGCGTCAAGATACTTGTTGTTCCGGTAGGTGCAATAGTGAGACACGCTATGTTGCGGCGGCCATATTTCACCATCATGTCATAAAGTTCAGGATCAGCTTCCTTGAGGCGAAGAATGTAAGGATTGTTCTCCTCACGCTTGGCATCATAAATCTCAAACGCGCCACGCTCGCGTGCCATGTTCACCGATGAGCGATAAGCGGCAAGGGCAAGAGCTTTGTGAACCGATACCGAAAATTCGGTAGCTTCATCAGTTCCATAGGTCAATCCCATAGCAGCAACCATATCACCCTCGGCGGTAGTGCCTACACCCGTGCGACGTCCCTTGAGAGTCTTGTTGCGAATCTTAGTCCACAGGTTCAGCTCAGTCTGTTTAACCTCTTCGGTCTCTGGGTCTTGCTTAATCTTTGCCAAGATGGCCTCAATTTTCTCCATCTCAAGGTCGATAATGTCGTCCATCATGCGTTGAGCATAGCCTATGTGCTCACTAAACTTTTCAAAGTCGAAATAAGCATCTTTAGTAAACGGGTTTACCACATAGCTATATAGGTTTACTGCTATCAAGCGGCAACTGTCATAAGGACACAGGGGAATTTCTCCACATGGATTGGTAGAGATGGTTCGGAATCCCATATCGGCATAGCAGTCGGGCACCGCTTCACGAGTGATGGTGTCCCAGAACAAGACACCCGGCTCGGCACTCTTCCAGGCATTATGCACTATCTTGTTCCACAACTTCCTGGCATCAATCTTCTTAGTGTATAGCGGCTCATCCGAATCAATGGGATAAGTCTGAGTGTATTCAGTGCCATCAACAGCTGCCTGCATGAAAGCGTCATCGATGCGCACCGACACATTAGCGCCCGTGACCTTGCCTTCAACCATTTTGGCATCAATAAACGACTCACTATCGGGATGCTTAATGCTTACTGTAAGCATCAAAGCTCCACGACGACCATCTTGAGCAACCTCGCGGGTGGAATTGCTGTAACGCTCCATGAAAGGCACCAGTCCTGTCGACGTAAGTGCCGAATTCTTCACGGGAGATCCAAGAGGACGGATGTGCGAAAGGTCATGCCCCACCCCGCCACGGCGCTTCATGAGCTGCACCTGCTCCTCGTCAATCTTGATGATGCCACCATAAGAATCGGGCTGGCCATCAAGACCAATAACAAAGCAGTTTGACAACGACCCAATCTGGAAATTATTACCAATTCCTGCCATGGGACTTCCTTGAGGAACAATGTAACGGAAGTTCTTGAGCAAATCAAAGATTTGTTGCTCACTCATGGGATTGGGATATTTTTTCTCAATGCGTGCAATCTCATTTGCAATGCGATGATGCATGTCGTCGGGAGTCTTCTCATAAAGATGTCCAAACGAGTCTTTGAGAGCATATTTTGTGGCCCAGACTCTCGCCGCCAGTTCATCACCCTTGAAATAGTCTAATGAGGCTTGATAAGCCTCGTCATAGGTGTAAGTTTTCTTTTCCACTGTTATATTTGTTATTTGTTAATTTGCAATGTTCATTTACTCGCATAATCGTGCAAAATTAAGCACAATAATCCTAATAAAAAACAATTGTTAATAAGTTTCAGGGTAAAAGTTATCAACAAGCACAAACTCTTATTTTTCAATCATTTACCCCTGCACAAATGCTTTACCACTTTTCTGTAAAGCTTTTTCGTCCTTGATAGTCAACCTTCTCCACATCCTCAAGATAATCAATAATCAAGTCGCTTGTAGTGCACGAAGAGCGCACGCCCTGATCCTGGCGTGGTGAGTCGGCAATTGACGCAACATAGTTGTTGGCCATAACACGATATTTCTTCTTCATGTCAAGCTTCTTGCCATCGGGGCTGAAGAGTTCGAGCTTCTTGATTGCCGATTTCGTGGCATCGGTATAGGTGACGACAGCTGTGCATCCGCTGGTAATAGGGAAGCGGTTGCGATCGGCCTTGAAGCAGGCTATCAACATGTCGCTTAGTTCCTTGCCCGTCAATGTCATAACCACTGCCGAGTTCATAAACGGGTCAAGATTAAGAATGTCTTTCACCTTGATAGGGCCCGCAGGGAAGAAATCGTAACGCACACCGCCATAGTTTTCCAGTGCGATATCACATTCACACTCAGCGGCCCAGGCGTCACACATCATCACACCCAAGGCATCATAAGTTGTGAAGGCAGTAGTTGCCTCGCCCACCACTCGTTCCATTTCAGGATTTTTATTGAAATGGTCGAGCAAGACCTGAACGGCCTCGGCACGGCGAGAATCTTTGTTGATAAAGATATTCTCGGCTTTCTTGCTTACAACCTTGCCGTTTTCAACCTCAAGAGTTGTTAATGTAACTCGTGGCAGCTGATAGCCATTCTGAGTAATAAGGACCCCATGGTGCAGTTCTCCACCCTCAAGCTGAGTGTGGGTGTGGCTCCCCAAAATCACGTCATAATAAGGAAATTGCCTTGCCAATTCTATATCTTCTTCATATCCCACATGTGTCAAGAGAATGTTTACGTCACATTGATTAGTAAGCCACTTATAATTAGGAATAACATCCGATGGCTGCTCGAAAGTGAGACCCTTTACATTGTCGGGGTGAGTGTCGGGGATGCCCAACGTTCCCACCTGAGTGATACCAACAACACCAACCTTGATGCCTTTGACATCAAACACCTGATAAGGTATCACATGAATGCCGGTCTCTGGCGGACACTTAATGTTGGCAGCCAAGTAACGGAAGTTGGACAACGCTGTCACTTTTGCCAAACCTTCTATGTTGGAATCATACTCATGGTTGCCAAGTGCCGAAGCGTTGAAACCTATAATGTTCATCATCTCAATCATGGGATAAGAAACAGGTTCATAGCGATCATTGTAAGGATTGCCTGTGCGGTTGTCACCAGCCGAGAACACCAGCAGCCCGGGGTCAATAGCTCTAAGGCTGTCAACGATTGCAGCCAACTGAGGCATCTTGTCTAACGCCGAATGCATGTCGTTAGTTGACAATATTCTAACTGTTTCGGCATTTGAAATTGACGAAAAAGAGAATAATAGAACTCCAATGAATGACAAAAAAAACTTTTTCATAATCTTATATGTTTGTAATTTTAATAATCTCATTATCTCGCAAAGGGGCCGCATGGTCTAATTTATGGCCCCACTTATCTGCCACCTCAAGAGCATGGACTTTACTCAATTCCAACCCTTTACGCACGGCAAATCGCAATAACACATCGTGCACTGTTGCGCCTCGAAATATTCTTATTTTTATATCATTCACAAAAACTGTCATAATAACTATATAAATAATGTGTGCTTCTTTCTTATTTTTCCACTCGCAAATTTACAAACAAACTGCTTTTTCTCAAAATAATTATCTATGTTATTAATCATTTTTGAAAAAACAAAAAAAAGACAACAAGTAATCTTTAGTGAATTTATGCATTGCATACTTTCCTTGCTTGTGAAATAGCATTCTCGCGTTTCTTGCTATCACCTTCATCAAACTCACGTTCAAATTAGGCATCGACATCATTAATCTGTCCTTCGCTCATAGTATTCTCCTTTCAATCTTAATGCTTTATTAATTCCTCTCTCTGGTGTTTTTTGCGACGGAGCCACCAATAGGCGGAACTTTCACAATTACATTATATGGAAAAAGCACTGGCTGATAAGTTGTTTAACCTTATAGCCAGTGCTAAATTTCTTGTCGGGGTACCAGGATTCGAACCTGGGACCTCCTGCTCCCAAAGCAGGCGCGCTAACCGGACTGCGCTACACCCCGAAAGCTATTGTTTTTCCAAAAGCGATGCAAAGGTACAACTATTTTTGATTCCCGCAAAAGTTTTCCTAAAAAAAATGCGAAAAAAAATGCATTTTGAACATTTTTCGTAGTAGAGCACCATTTTTTGGTTTTCAGAGAGTATATATCTAAACAATAATTATTAATTTTGTGAGTTTGAAACTCAAGGAATACGACGACAAAAACAAAACCGCAAACCTTGATATCATTCACCCTCTCATTGAGATTAGAGAGAAATATAGCTGAGACATTAAAACTTAATAATAACAACATATACATTTTTATATTATGTACAGAACCAAAACATGTGGAGAGTTGCGTCTTGCCAATGCCGGCGAGAACGTAACACTGGCAGGATGGGTGCAGCGCACTCGCAAGATGGGTGGCATGACGTTTGTTGACCTTCGCGACCGCTATGGCATCACCCAGCTGGTATTTGACGAGTCAAAGAATGCCGATTTATGCTCTCGTGCCAACAAGCTTGGGCGTGAGTTCTGCATTCAGGCAACCGGCACTGTTAGCGAGCGCCAAAGCAAGAACCCAAATATGCCTACTGGTGACATTGAGATTATAATGAGCGAGTTTAACATCTTGAGCGAAAGTGCCACACCACCATTCACCATCGAGGACAACACCGATGGCGGTGATGACCTTCGCATGAAGTATCGCTATCTTGACCTGCGCCGTCCCAGCGTCCGCCAGAACCTGGAGCTGCGTCACCGCATGACAATATTGATTCGCAACTTCCTCGACAGTCGCGACTTTATTGAGGTAGAGACCCCAATTCTTGTTGGCAGTACTCCCGAAGGCGCCCGCGATTTTGTCGTTCCCAGCCGCATGAACCCTGGTCAGTTCTATGCCCTACCCCAGAGCCCACAGACATTGAAACAGTTGCTCATGGTAAGTGGCTTTGACCGCTATTTCCAAATTGCCAAGTGCTTCCGTGATGAGGACCTTCGTGCCGACCGTCAGCCTGAATTCACTCAAATCGACTGCGAGATGAGCTTTGTTGACCAAGAAGACGTTATTGAGGTTTTTGAAGGTCTCGCACGTCACCTATTCAAGGAAGTCCGCGGTGTGGACTTGCCCGAGAAGCTCCAGCAGATGACTTGGCACGATGCCATGAAATACTATGGCAGTGACAAACCCGACCTGCGTTTCGGAATGAAATTTGTCGAGCTGATGGACATTCTTAAAGGCACAAGCGATTTTGCCGTGTTTAACGATGCTTCCTACATTGGTGGCATCTGTGCTCCCGGCTGTGCCGACTATAGCCGCAAGCAGCTTGACCAGCTCACCAACTTTGTCAAGAGCCAGCAAGTAGGCGCCAAGGGACTTGTCTACATCAAAGTTAACAGCGACGGAACAATAAAGAGCAGCATCGACAAGTTCTTCAGTGCCGAGCAGCTGCAGCAAGTTGCCGACAAGATGGAAGCTAAGCCTGGCGACTTGATACTCATCCTCAGTGGCGACAATGCCAATAAGACCCGCGTTCAGTTGTGCTCGCTGCGTCTTGAGATGGGCGAGCGTCTTGGTCTGCGCGACAAGAATAAGTTTGAGTGCCTGTGGATTGTCGACTTCCCACTCTTTGAGTGGAGCGACGAGGAGCAACGACTCATGGCCACCCACCACCCATTTACCATGCCCAACCCCGATGACATACCACTGCTTGAGACACAGCCCGAGAAAGTGCGTGCCAAGGCTTATGACTTTGTGTGCAACGGCATTGAGGTTGGAGGCGGCAGCCTTCGTATCCACGACAGTGCCTTGCAGGAGAAGATGTTCCGCATCCTTGGCTTTACTCCTGAACGCGCCACAGCACAGTTTGGCTTCTTGATGAACGCCTTTAAATATGGTGCTCCACCACATGGAGGCCTCGCATTTGGTCTCGATCGCTTTGTCTCGATTATGGCAGGGCTTGACAGCATACGCGACTGCATTGCCTTCCCCAAGAACAACAGTGGCCGCGATGTTATGCTCGACGCTCCCAGCTTCCTCGAACCTGGTCAGCTCGACGAGTTATGCCTGAAGATTGACGAAGAGAAAATCAACTAAAGGAGCAATGAATATAGCCGGGCATCAAGTAGATGATGCGATGTTCAAGTACATCGCCCAAAACATTGATGCCGACACTTATAAACTCTTGTTGAAGGCTGAGCCAGAGCTCACCTTTGACAAGAGTTTTGCCATTTTGCAAATTGAATGCCGCCGCAAGTCAAAGAATAAGATTCCTGAGCTTCTTGAAACCGAGAAGTTTCTCTTTCCTAAGGCAATAAGTGCCGAGCAATGCACCCATGAGGCAGTAGCGAAGTTTCACGCATCGTTGTTTGCTCCCCAAGCCCATGTTCTCGACATGACAATGGGTTTAGGAGTTGACGACTATTATATCTCGCGGCAGGTAAAGTCGCTAACCGCCATAGAAATTGACCCAATTATTGCCGAGACAGGAAAGCACAATTTCTCAATCCTCAATGCCAATGTGAGAGTTGTCCAAGGCGATTCGGAGCGATATCTGGAACAGCTGATGCCCGAGGAACAGTTTGATGCCATCTTCATTGACCCTGCCAGGCGTGATGGCAGCGGCAATCGAGTGTACGGTCTTGGCGACTGTTTGCCTAATGTACTGAAATTAATACCCATAATAGGCCGTCACTGCACTACCCTATTTATCAAGGCATCGCCAATGATAGACGTCACCCAGTCGGTTCGGGATTTGGGCGATGCTCTCAGCGACGTGTGGGCTGTAAGTATCAAAAATGAATGTAAAGAATTGTTCTTCAAACTGGATTTCAAGACCAGCCCCAATAGCGTTATGCTACATGCCATCAATCATGACAAGTGCTGGATTGAATTCCACACACCTCTAACAACGGGCCAATGCCATAAATTCACTTCAGCCATCACATCAGGGCAATACCTCTTTGAGCCAAACGCCAGCATCATGAAGCTGGGGTGCCATCGTGCTGTTGAAGAGGCTTTTGGCATGAGTGCAATAGCACAGAACTCACACTTGATGCTTAGCGACAAGCTTGTCGAGAACTATCCGGGGCGGTGCTTCAAGATTACCGAGACAATACCTTTTAAAAGCAAGGAAATAAAGCAGATAAGCCACCGTTTCAAGAGAATAAATGTAGCTACACGCAACTTTCGCCTGAGTGCCGAAGAACTCAAGAAACGGTTGAAAGTAGAAGATGGTGGCACCAATTATCTCTTTGGGACAACACTTGCCACCGGCGAACAGGTACTGATAATCGCCGAGAAGGCCATTTAGTGTGAAACTGGCTGACGAGATTAGATTCTGTCAAGGAATTTCTCGCGCTCTACCATGAAGCGCAGGTGCGTTCCCTCTCCTATCACTGCTTCTTGGCAATGAGCTATCACCTTAAATTCCATTTTTTTGCCATCAACCTTAATAAGATGAGCCGTAGCTGTTATTTTGTCGCCGACCTTTGAGGGTCGCAGATGTGAAGCCTCAATGTGGCCGCCCACGGTAGTATAGCCCTCTGGAAGATGACTGGCAACTGCAAGCATTGCGGCATTTTCCATTAATGCCATCATCGCAGGGGTGGCAAGCACTGGCATATCGCCAGAACCCATCACCTCGGCAGTAACATCATTTGTTACAAGGAGTTCGCTGGTATGTGTCAATCCTATATCAATCATAATCGTAAAATCTCGTGCGTTATTATCTTTGCAAAGATAGCAAATTTGCTTTGGATAGCGATATATCAAACCCATAAAACAAAAATATGGTAGCCCTCTCTCAATCTCTTCCTCTCAAGGGGAGAAGCTAATTCGCACATAAGACACAAGAACACAGGATTTATCAAACAAAGAAAACCAAGTTAAACAATCAAAAATAAAACAACTGAAAATTCTGATTCTTCAGATTTTAGCTCGTAACATTCAAACCAAAATAACAAAGAAAAAACCAAGACAACCAATATTTTTATTTCAATTTTCATTTAATTTTAAGCGAAGCGAACAACCCCGTGTGGCGGTGTTTAAACAAATTGCCATGAATTGCCAACAAGGACACACGACGACAATACACATTACAGCACATCTAAACAAATTGGTGGGGCATTTCACGAGAAAATGTCCCACCAACTAAAAAGGTATTACTCTATATAAGTATTGTTTTTACCAAAGATTAACCGAGGCGACGAAGCTTAACGGTGAAGTGGCGCATCAATGGAGCTTCCCACTCGATGGCAACACCACGGGTAATCTCGTTGCGACGGTCATAAACGTTCTTCAACGCTGCTGCAATCACGT
>CAMJZF010000069.1 GCA_946410125.1 uncultured Prevotellaceae bacterium
TGAGCACCAACGGTGGTTCCATCTTGTGCCAAGATGAAATTGTTGTTGTAGAGCAAGTAGGCATTAGTAACAACCTGAGGTTCCAGGCCACCGGCAAGCTTGCTTGTGATAGCAGCAGCCACCTCACCGGTATATGGCATCGCACTCACTGTCTCGGCTGTGGACTCGCTGTAGAGCAGCACGCCTGTGTTGGCAGGGATATAAGCAACAGGCTCTACGGCTACCACATCGCCCTCGATGCCGGTAACCACGCAGGCGGTAACATTCTCTGGCAATGCAAGGTTTTCAGTGCCATACCATGTTGACCAATTGTGACCCTCACCAAATGAAACTCCATCAAGAACAACCTCAGATGGGACTTCTTCATAATTTGTAGGATACAACTGTACAATACCATTATATTCGCCAACAACACAAGTAATGTTATAGAGTACTTCTAAATCCTCAGGATGCTCTACATTGGCGAAATTCATGCGACCTTCAATGTTATTACCATCTGCATCAGTGATAGTGAAGTTTTTGTTCTCTGGCTCAGTGATGCTTACTTTCTTAACAATGATATACTCATTGTCGTTGGCTGTTGTTATGCCTTTTATTTCTTTCTCGACTGGTACCACATCTACGGTTTGATTGGTAGCAACAAGATTGGCAGGCTTTTCTGCTTCAAGCAGGCCATTGTATTTCTTGGTCTTTGCTGTCCAGTTTGGTTCAAGTATTTGACCTTGAGCAAACTCAAAGTTGGCATCATTGTCTCCATAAATAAGTGCTGAGCCTGTCTCGTCCTTAACGTAGAGATTTCTACCGTTCACATATGTAACTGTAACATTACCGGCAAAAGCAAATGTAGTTCCTTCAGCCAGTGCCTTATATTCTGCAATTGTAGTAACCGATAGGGTTTTCTCAAAGGTCTTGCTTGCGATAGCCGAAGATGAGCCTTCTTCAATATAAGCAATTGCCTTGACAGTGGTTGTTGCTTCAATGGTGAATGGCTCGGTGTATTCATTCGATTCTTTTGTTGGATCTGAGCCATCGGTAGTATAGTAAATTGAAGCTCCCTCATCGGCTGTTATTGTCACCTCGGTGCTGCCAACAAACGGACTCTCACCAGTAATAACTGGAGCGGCAACCACTTGACTTCCCTTGTCTACATAAACAATAATATATGATATTCTTGCAGTCTTATCGGCTGTTAGAACTCCTTTATCACTGCCCAAAGTCCATACTCCATTGCTATAAGTTCCTACGCTTGGCGTTGGGCTACTCAATGTGTTTGAGCCCTCAAAGCTAAATTCAACTTTCTCAATATAGTTTGCTCCGCCATCAATGGTAATAGTGTTGGCAGCATAAACACGAGCATTACCATTATTAGAAGAATACCATTTGGGGCTATATTGATTATTTCCTGCTTTTTCAAAGACTATTGAAATACCGTTTTTTACCGAAGTTTCAATTTCTGTTCCATTTTCTTGCGCAAATTCGGCTCCGGTTCTATAATCAAACATCACTTCAACAATATTATTTACCTTAAATGTAGCCAAAATCACTACATCGGCATCGGGCATGGTGAATTTGTTGTTGTCAACAGCGATCTCGGTCTCTCCTGCCATAACTGTCAACTCGTCAAGCACATATCCTTCTTCGGGAGTAATGGTAATTGTTATCTCGGTGCCAACAATTGCACTGGTAGGATTGGCTGTTACAGTACCATTCTCAATGTTTTCATCTATTACAACACTGTGAGGTGTCATAACTCGCGACACAACCATAGTTGTCTTGGCTATATCAATGTTGAAATTCCATTTCCCTGCTGGAATAGAAATATTGTCACCATCCTGCAATGTGATTGTGGTCTCGTTCTCTGTAATATTTGTTATATTACCAGAATACCAAGCATCACTAACATCATAGATTTTGAATGCCGAAGCCTCATCTAATACTTTTTCAGTTAGTGTATAAGAACCATCTTCATTGCGGGCAAACTTGTTGCCATTAGTCCAATCAAACGAGCCCTTTAGATAGAGATCTGTTGTTTGTGGTACAAACAGGGTAGCAATTCCTTGGTCGCCAATCTTAATTATGAAATCAAATGTGCCGGAATTGACTATGCGGAAGTTCTGAGCTTTATCCTTTTCCAATGGCAGGTTACGGAACCAGCTGTTGGTAATATCATACGGAGCATTGCCGTCTTGACCTCCAAGATATTCTCCATTCTCATTTAAAATCTTGAACTCCATGTTTGAAGCAACTTCCTGATTGCGCAAGGCGTACATGTTGTCGTTAACCTTTTCAAAGGCAATCCCGTCGCCCCAGTCATTAAACGAACCCGTCAGGTAATAAGCTTTATCTAATGGCTTTTCTTGTACTTTAAAGTCCGTTACTTCCCATGATCCTGAATTAGAAGTAGATGAAGTATACTTAAAAGCAATCTGTATTATCTTGCCCTTATACGCACTTAAATCTATGGTCTGTGCTTCAAAATCAGTATATCCATTAGTAGGAGCATCAGGATATGTGATATTAATTTGTGTCCAATCGCTTGCTGATTTCTCTTTCACCCATAAGGTAGCTTCATCCGATAGCGTCCCAAAAAAGTTGTTTATCGCTTGAGAGAAGCTGAGTTGAGGCTCTGTGGCGGCAGTGAGGTTGATATATGGCGAAATCAACCAACTCTCTGATGCCTTTGAACCGCCGTTATAACCCGAGGCTTTTGCAAATGGTTTATTATTATAAGAGGCTGAGTTCCACACTGCAAATCCGGGATAAACTTCATTTACAACGTAAAAATCACCAAGATTATCTGAGAAATTCTCCTCATAAGGTAGTGATACTGTTGGAATAGACTTAATAGTATAAGTAGCACTTGCCACATCACTATCGCTCATACCACCCTTCATTGCATAAGCATAGAGAGTCATGGTTTTATTCACCAAAATAGGATCGCCATCGTAAGTGACAAAGTTTACACCATCGTACCCCCAGAAAATATCAGCACCCTCGGTAGCACAGCTCAGGGTCACATACTGGGCCTCAACATAAGTGCCTTCTTCGAGTGAGAACGTTGGTTTTGCACATTTAGGAATACCACCTTCTTCATACGTTACAACTATTGCATCTGCTGTAGCTAATTTATTTGTTCCTGAGGCAGCTTTGCCGTTTTGATAGAAAGCAAAAAAGGTAAAACCATCACTGGCATTTGGCTCCCAAGTTAAGGTTTTGTTAGAACTATTCCATGTTCCGGCAGTCCCTCCAGTTGTTGCTGTAACTTCTGAGTTTCCTCCAAGAAACATTAATTTTGACGCATCTGTTACTGTCAAAGCTGAAAATTTGATGACCACTTTTGTGATGTTGCCAGGAAATGCACTTGTGTTATAGAATCTAAATTCTTTTGTTGCATTGTCCTGATTAGTTTTAATCTGAAGAGTACTCGGATTCCATTGGTTCATTTTCCAACTCACACTATTGTAAGTGAATTCTGTCAATTCAGTAATGTAGGAAGTCGAGTTCAAACCTGTATTACTTTGATTTGGAGTGAGGCTATAAGTAACCTCCGTAGCCCATGCTATGCCAATGGTCATGAGCGACATCATCAAAAAAGTTAGTAATTTCTTCATTTTTATCATTGTAGAGAGTTAATATATAAGTTTGTACATTTCAGCTAAAAGTTTGATACTCTTTTATTTTGCCTGTTTTAGTATTTATTTTATAATAATGTGAGGCAAAAATAAGAAAAAATAATTTATTCATCAACAAGAAAATGCATTTTTTTCAAAACTTGTGAATAAATTCCCAACGAATTCCCTCAAAAAATCACTGACCCACCTGCCCTTGAAATCGCTTCGTTATAATTAATTTCAAAATTAATGCGGTACCGCGCTAAAATAGTTTTTTACATTATAGGAGAATTTTAGTGCGAAGCACCTTTTTAATTTTAGCACGCAGTGCTTTAATTTTAAGCGAAGCGACCCTTATATATTCCGGCGAGCCCAGCCTCTCCCCTTGAGGGGGAGACCGAGAGGGGGCTTCCATCTGTCCCACGTAATTCAATTGTCCTTAATGACCCAAAGCCGAATGGCTACGTTACCAGCATCTAATGAAAATTGTTTTTAATTGTAATTGATTGTTTGATAAAAAGTTGGGAGATTGAGAGGGGCTACCACCTGTCCACGCGCAACCTATATGATTCTTTGATTTTTCAAAGCTTTACACTATCTTTGCACTTCACAAAACACACACTTCCATGAAAAAGTTTATATCACTACTACTTGCCATTTCTTTAGGCTTAGGAGCGACAGCTCAGGAATTCTGGCTGGGAGCCGACATCAGTGGAACAAGCGCTCTCGAACGCTTTGGTGTCAAACTCTTTAACAATGCAGGAGAAGAACGCGACAACATAACTCTAATGCACGAACTCGGGCTCAATGCCGCGCGATTTCGTGTGTGGGTGAACCCTCGGCATGGCGAGTGCGACATGCACGACGTGCTGGCAATGGCACTGCGCGCACAGGCTCAGGGAATGGCGATAATGATCGACTTCCACTACAGCGACTGGTGGGCCGACCCAGGCAAGCAGAACATTCCAGCACGATGGAAGCATTACAACTACGACCAAATGAAACGAGCACTGGCAATGCACACCACCGAGACCCTCAAGCTACTAAAAGACAATGGAGTAGACGTAAAATGGATTCAGATAGGCAACGAAACCACCAACGGATTCCTATGGCCCATGGCTCACACACCTGAGAACATGAAGCAGTATGCCGGGCTCACTCAGGCTGGTTACCGTGCGACTAAGAAGGTGTTTCCTAAAGCCACCTGCATCGTCCACCTTGATGCAGCCTGCGACATCGACCGCTACCACACCATCTTCAACGGGCTTAAGAAATATAAGGCACGTTGGGACATGATAGGCGTGAGCGTCTACCCCTATTGGGACATGGATGCTGGCCTCACCAAGAGCGAGGATGAGACTCTGGAGCGTGTGATAGCCAACATAAACACCTTGAGTCATGAATATGGCTGCCCTGTAATGATTGTGGAAACTGGCTATGAGGCTCGGCGACCCGAGGCTGGCAAGGCTTTCATGACTCGCCTCATCAATGCCGCACACAATCAAACCGGCGGCAACTGCCACGGCGTGTTTTACTGGGCTCCCGAAGCCGAAGGGCAATACCCCTTGGGGGCTTTCCAAAACCACCGCCCAACGGTCATTATGGATGCATTTGATTCAAAAAAGTAACAAATAGCTAAAACTTTAAGGATCACGCTTTCTCAATTGCCAAAACGCAACCGCCGAGGCGGCGGCAACGTTGAGCGAGTCAACACCGTGACTCATGGGAATGCGCACCACATAGTCGGTCTGCTCTATAGTTTCCTGAGCCAAGCCGTCGCCCTCGGTGCCCATCACTATGGCAAGCCGCGGCTCGGCAGCAAGGCGTGGGTCGTCAAGAGAAATCGACTTATCGGTCAACGCCATCGCCACAGTCTTGAATCCTATAGAGTTAAGACTGTGAACTGGCTCGTCAAGCCAAGTCCAGGGCACCAGGAACACCGAGCCCATCGACACCCTCACGGCACGGCGGTTCAATGGGTCGCAACTGGTACGGGTGAGTAGCACCGCATCGATGCCTAATGCCGCTGCCGAACGGAAGATGGCGCCAATGTTGGTTGTGTCGGTAACACCGTCTATCACAACAACCAGGCTGGCGTCATGGCACACCTGCTCCACGCTTTGGGGAACCGGACGACGCATGGCACACAGCACCCCACGAGTGAGCACATAGCCTGTGAGTTGCGATAACAGCTCGCGCTCACCGGTATAGACAGGAATCTCGCCACAGCGCTCTATGATACTTGACGCGTCACCCTCGATGTGACGGCGCTCACACAACAACGACAATGGCTCATATCCAGCCCTCAGCGCCACATCAATTACCTTGGGACTCTCGGCAATGAAAATGCCCTTGTCGGGTTCCAACTTATTGCGCAACTGTGCCTCGGTCAAGGTGCCAAACACCTCAACCCCACACTGCTCCAGCGATGTTACCTCTATTATTGACATAGTGTTATTATTTAGCACCACAAAATTACAAAAATACATGGTTAAAATCAAAAAACGAAACTCCTTTTTGGCATTTTCATTTATTTGGTGTAACTTTACAAATTATTAATTTTAAACTGCATTTACTATGGCACACGCTTGTGAAAACTGCAAATTCAGGGCTCACTACGACAAGAGCCCAAAGTCGGCACTTGGACGCTTCTGGCGCTGGCACATCAACTTCTGCCCAGGCTGGAGAAGCTATTTCACCCACCAGACCGACGAGAAAAAAGCCGAACTCCGTGAGAAGTATAACTTTACCAAGTATTGATTAAAATAACAATGAAGAAAATTTTAACTATCGCTATTTTAGCATTTCTGGCATTGGGAGCTAATGCTCAGCTGCCTAAAGTATATAACGACAACATTAACCCCATCGAGCAAATCAACAAGGCTCTTGCCCAGGCTCAGGAGCAAGGCAAGTTTGTGATTTGCCAGGTGGGCGGCAACTGGTGCCCCTGGTGCTTGCGGTTTGCCAACTTCATCACCAAAGATAAGGAGATAGCAAAGGTCGTCGATGACAACTTTGTTTACATCCACGTGAGCTACAACCCTCGCAAGTCGGCCAACGAGGCTCGCGACAAAGCCATGCTCAAGCGCTTGGGCAATCCTGGTCGTTTTGGCTATCCAGTTTTTGTGGTGCTTGGTTCAGATGGCAACGTGATTCACATTCAAGACTCAAGCTTCCTCGAGGAAGGCAAGGGCTACAACAAGGAAAAGGTGATGCGCTTCTTCAAGGGTTGGACGCCTAAGGCAGTGACCGCTGAATGATGGCAGATATCGAGTATTTTTTGTCAAAACCTTACTGGATTATTGACATCTTGCCCAAGCAGGTGCCAGCCGATGCCTGTGGGCAGTATTTTGCGATTGAGAAGCATTTCATGTCTCCACCTCATGTAGATGCCATTTATCGGCAGTTTGCCAATGTGCTGTTGAAACTCAACTGCTATGATGACATCATAGTGTTAGAACGCAACGATGAGTCGTGGATTGAGAATCCTGCTCCGAACGCCCTGGAGCTAATGGTACTCGAGCGCAAACCGTTATTTGTAGTGCTAAAGCACTTACAATCAATGCTGTCAATTACTGGTGATGACCATTACATGACACTCTATGGGCCCAATGATAAAGTGTTTGACTTAATAAAATCTATTGCCTCTTCCGAAGGTCTATATGTTTGGAAACCATGAGACACATAATAATATGAAAGATTATATCATTAGCCTTTTCAGCAAGGTAAAGCAATGGCTACAGTCGCTGTCGTTCAGGACTGGTGTGATAGTCTTGCTCTGCTGCATACCATTCTACATCTTGTCTTTCGCTCAGATGCTGCTGCCCATCAGTGTCACGGCTAAAGGAGTGCTGTGGACCATACTATTTGGACTCGCCAAGACCTTCCAGTATGGCGGGCTTACCATCCTGGGCGTGGAGGGCTACAAGCGCCTGAAAGCCAAGTTCAAAAAGAAACGTGAACCTGATGCTACCGAGTGAGATATATAATAATAGGATATAGAAAATAAAACGAAAATAAACAACAAATGTATAGCTTAAATTATAAAGTAACAACAAGCAGTTGCGACTGCAACGGCAGGCTCAAGATTTTCTCGGCATTGCAGATGATGCAAGACTGCTCAGAGATGTGGATTGAGAGTGAACCCACAGTGAAGAAATTTTTCAACGACCAGAACATGGCCCAACTGCTTGCCACACGTCAAGTCGAAATTGTAAGGTTACCTCTCTTTAAGGAGGACTTGACCGTAACAACATCGGTCTATGAGGTTAAGCCAATGTTCGGTTTTCGCAACACATTCATCCGCGATGCTCAAGGCATGCCATGCCTCAAAACCTGGAGCATGGGAGCCTTTGTAGACCTGTCGACAGGCCGTCTCAAGCGTATCAACGAGGCAACTATCGCATCAATTGCGATTGATGAAAAGCAGGAAATGAACTATCGCGACCGTCGCATCATACTGCCTCACGAAGGCGGCGTCACTCTTGATCCTGTGCGGGTAATGCGAGCCGACATCGACTACAACAGGCACATGAACAATGCTCACTATGTGCGCATTGCAATGGAACTGCTGCCCGAGGACTTTGAGGTTAAAGGCATGCGCATGGAGTACCGCGTTCCAGCCAAACTCGGCGACATGCTCACTCCCACTATTTTCAACCAAGGCGACACCATTACCGTGAGCCTGGCCATCGCCTCCGAAACCAGCGCAATAATCGAGTTCACTAACCATTAATAAATCTACGACAAACAAGATTTCTTGCTTTTTATTTGCTCATTTGTGCAGAAAAATGTATCTAAGTGACAATTATTAGTACATAAAAGTGTTGACATCTTAATAATTACCTCATAATGATTGAATTCAGTATCACAAAGGCTAATGCCGACGACAAACTCAGGGAACTATATGAAGCAGCTTTCCCGGTGGAGGAGCAAATTCCATGGGGCGACTTGATGGTGCTGGTTGAGAAGATGCCGCTCGACTTCACCGCTTACTATGAAAATGCCGTACTCATGGGCTTTACTATCGTCTATCCACGCCCCGCCTTCAACTGGTTTTGGTATTTTGCTGTGCCTCTGCAGCTACGTGGCAATGGGGTGGGGCAAAAAATACTGTCACGGCTAATTGAGAGATATAAGGATTACATGAACATTCTCGACATGGAGAGCCCACTGCAGCAAGACTGCGATAACTTGGAGCAGCGCCGTCGACGCCATGCCTTCTACTTGCGCAACGGCTTTCGCGACACTGGCGTTGGTCGCTCATTCGGTGGCATTGACTATACCATCATGATGATGGGCGACGGCACCTTTACCATGCATGACTATGACGCAATTATTGCCGAGCTTCACGCCCATTGGAACCCTACCACGTAATGTTCAAGAAAAGGACTAATGGATATCACTGCAATTTGTAAATTTGGGTATTTTTGCCTATATTTGCACTCGTCAATTAATAACTAATTAAAACCAAACCACAACTATGAACATTCTCATTTTACAAGCTTCACCACGAGCAAATGGCAGTACTGCCTGGATGGCAGAGGAATGCAAGAAAGCTGCCGAAGCAGCTGGTCATAACGTAACACTGGTAAATGTTGCCCGCAAGAAGATTGCCGGTTGCCTCGCCTGCGAGTATTGCCACGGCAAGGGTAACGGTGCATGCATTCAGAAGGACGACATGCAGGAGCTCTACCCACTCATGGCCGAGGCCGAGGTGCTGGTGCTGGCCGCTCCCATCTATTACTTTACACTATGTTCACAAATTCAGGCACCAATACAGCGCATGTACTGCGTTAACAGTCCTGCTAAGGTTAAGAAGATGGCTTTGCTCATGTCGAGCTATTCACCAGGTGTTTATAATGGTGCAACTGCCGAGTACCACGACATCTGCAACTACTGGAACGTAGAGGACTGTGGCATCGTCACTGCCAAGAACGATGAGCAAAAGACCGAAGACACCAAGCAGAAGATTGTTGACCTTGTTGCAAAAATGTAAGTGTTGCCCTAACAAGCCTATGACAATACAAGAATTTAGAGAATTCATGGCCACTGGCGAGCCCATTGATGGTGGCTCGCCAGTACACGCCATCTTTCACAAGCTCTCGCAGGAAGCACTTCAAATAACAGCCGAAATCAATGGTCGCTATCACACACCCGAGGAGTTACACGCATTATTAGAACGGCTCTTTGGCCGTGAGGTGCCTAAAAGCGTGGGCATGTTCCCTCCCTTCCACACCGACTGCGGCAAAAACACTGTGCTGGGCGAACGCGTGTTTATCAACATGGGCTGCAAGTTCCAAGACCAGGGCGGCATCACCATCGATGAGGGTGCGCTCATAGGTCACAACGTGGTGCTTGCCACTCTTAATCACTTTCTTGACCCTGAGAAGCGCGGTGGCATGACCCATGCTCCCATTCACATTGGCAAGAACGTGTGGATAGGCGCCAACGCAACAGTGCTGGCAGGAGTGACAATAGGCGACGGAGCTGTTGTAGCTGCCGGTGCAGTAGTTACTAAGGATGTAGAGCCTAACACTATTGTGGGTGGCATTCCAGCCAAAGTCATCAAGAAGATAGAGGTCTAAACAACGTGCCGTTATGAACATCGAGGAATTTCGTGACTATTGCCTCTCGTTGCCGGGAGTGACCGAGGCCACGCCTTTTGAGAAATTCTCGAAGGGCAGGTTCACCATACTCGTGTTCTATGTGAGTGGACACATGTTCTGCTATTTCAACATCGACGATTTCAGGTCGATAACCATAAAGTGCAATCCGGCTGAAATGGCAGAGCTTAAAGAGCGTTATCAAGCTATTGGCGAGCCGTTCAACGGCGACAAGCGCTACTGGATAAGCGTGGAGGTGAACAGTGATGTTGACGATGACACATTAAAGACACTTGTGAAGCAATCGTATCAACTTGTGAAAAGCCGAAAACGGTAAGCCTGTTGCGACAGTTGAAAAATAGTGGAGAGGAAATCGCATTGAATAACCGAGCCGGCACATGAAAGAAGTGAAGAAGATATACGGTCGCGAATGTATGGTTTTTCGCGAAGGAGAACAGCCGGCTGTGTTGCTCATCCAGCCCATTGGTGCTCATGAGCGCGAGAGTATCGATAGCCAAATGGCTATCATTGCCGAGTCCGTGACAGTTCCACTGGTGATGGTGGCTTTCACTATTACCGACTGGGAACGGGAGCTTGCACCGTGGCAAGATCCTGCGCTCTCACGCGCTAAAGACGTGGGCGAGTGTGCCGGTGAGACGTTGCATTTTGTGGCAGACAAGTTAATACCGTCAATCAAGCACGACTATGGTGAGCTGCTCATTGTACTTGGTGGGTATTCTCTTGCCGGGCTATTTGCGCTATGGGCATCCCATGAGTGTAGCCTTTTCAGTGCAGTGGCGGCTGTGTCGCCCTCGGTGTGGATTGCTGGTTGGCGCGACTTTGCATCGCAGCATCGTGTAAAGGCACGTGATGTGTATCTGAGCTTAGGCGACCGTGAGGAGCGCACTCGCAACAAGGCTTTTGCCCAAGTGGGTGCCAACATCCGCTTTGAGCATGAACTGTTGCAGCAAAGTTTGGGAGCGGAGCATTGCACACTTGAATGGAACACTGGGAACCACTTTGCCGATAACGCTTTGCGCACAGCCAAAGGTTTTGTGTGGTGCATTAATCACATCGTATAACCATGGAAGTGACTAACTTGCTGAGTTTTAATAACAGGTGCGAATTGCGCCGATGGCTCGTTGAGAATCATGCCAGTGCACTTGAATGCTGGGTGGTATCTTATCGCAAAAAGCGGCCTGAATGGAATGCGTTGCTCTATGTAGACATTGTGGAGGAGGCACTTTGCTT
This sequence comes from uncultured Prevotellaceae bacterium, assembly GCA_946410125.1. GTDB lineage: Bacteria > Bacteroidota > Bacteroidia > Bacteroidales > Muribaculaceae > Sodaliphilus. The sequence continues at coordinate 11,468 of CAMJZF010000069.1, forward strand.
TGGCTGGATTGACTCTACCTGCAAGAAACTCCCCGACGGGCGCCTCGCGCAACGACTCTCACCACGCCGCAAGCGCAGCCACTGGACAGAGCTCAACAAGCAACGCTGTCGCGAACTTGAACGCCGTGGGCTAATGACAGCTGCCGGCCTTGCCGTCATGCCAACGGATGATTAACCCAAATCGGTCATTAGGATAGTTTTGCAACACTCGCCCCTGAAGGCAGGACGTTAACGTTTCAGTTTCCCTGTAGCCGATGTGGTTATGGTTTCGATAGTGATGTGATGAGGCATCTCGGCTCGCGACAAGTGTGGACGCAAGCTCTCCTTGAGGTTTAGGGCTGTTAAGGTTGAATCGGGCTTTAGCTCAACTTTTGCATTCAGCACAGTGCCAAACTGTGGGTCGGCAACAGGGAAGACAATAGAGTTGATGACATCAGAGTGAGAGTTTATAACCTTCTCAACATTTACGGGGTAAACATTCTCTCCACCACACACCACCATGTTGTCGCTACGACCTCGATAGAAGTAACAGCCATCGGCATTACGACTCACAAGATCGCCAGTGTCTTGCCATTTGTCTTTCAAGCCCATCATCGCCCATCCCGAACGCACCCAAAGCGAGCCAATGCCGTGCTTGTCAACATGTTCTATCTTACATCCCACGCCCTTAATGGGCCGGCCTATCGTGACTTCCTCATTTCTCGCCAAGTCTTCGGGCGTAGCTATCATGAAGAAACCTGCCTCGGTTGTCCCAAAGAGGTTATAGAGCACATTGCCTAAGTGATTAGTGATCACATCAATCCACTTTTTGTCAAGTCGATCTCCGCCACAAATGATGCACTTGATGGTTTTCATTAGTGATGTTGCCTCATCGAGTTGCCACATCCTTGCAAGCATTGCAGGCACAACTGGGACTACCTCGATTTTTTCGTCGGCAATGATTTTCAAGGCTTTATGTGCATCAAAATGGCTCTGAAGGCACACCTTCTTGCCCATCACCAACGACATTACCAGTGTTGCGAGCCCAAAGCCATGATACACTGGCAACGCAAGCAGCACGCTATCATGCTCGTCGAGATGAAGCTGTTCGAGCAGGGCATAGAATGGTGGCAGGAACTGGGTAACCGACATCTTCCTTGTTGCAACCTTGCTCTTGCCACTTGAGCCGCCTGTAAACACCGAAATCTCACCACCTCGCTTGATGCGTGGAAGTTTCACATTAATGCTATGTGCCTTATCTACTACTTTTCGATAAAGCTCATCGCTTTCAATCTTCTTGCAACGAAGGTAGTCAGAAACCCGTTCTCTCTTAAATTCAGCATCATAGACAAGTAGGTTAATGCCATTACCCATGACCAATTTGTTAAGCCTGCTTGATGCTATATCGGTATTAATGAGCTTTACTCTCACACCAAGTCGCGACATGGCAGGCAACAATAATGCCATAGCAACGTGATTGCGGCACAACACCCCCACGCGCATCCCTTTTTTGAAACCATAATCACCAAATAAAATCTGGGCAAGCCGACAGGCATGGTCATACATTTCCTTGTAAGTAAACCGTCTCCCCTCCCACACCAATGCACATCGGTCGGGATAATAAATTGCCGAGAACCTTATCAAAGCCATCAGAGAAATACCTTCTCTAATAAAACTTGTGAGAAGATTAAATACTCCACCTGGTGTGATTAGGTGCAGCTTAGTCAGTTTTGAGAAAATTGTCCTATTCATTGTCCTATAGTGCCCACCACGGTTTGTATCTAAACTTATTGCTCATAGCCAATTTCAACAGAACACATGCCCCCTCGTCGGCTGAATAAGCCGGCAACTTTTTATAGGTTTCATTAACAGCCGACATGGGCGTATAAACCAACGGCATATAAGCAATTTGGACTTTCACACCGAGTTTTTTGCGCTCGCGGCGAGCTGTCCTGCACCACGCATTGGCCGCACATTTCGACGCATGATAAGCCGACCAGCCAGGGACAAATGGATATCGACTGCTCACCGATGAGGTGTAAACAATGCGACCCGTGGCACGTTTCAGCGAAGGCATCAATGCTAATGACAAGGCAACCATCGACCTATAGTTCAGGTCCATAGTGCGGTCAAAGTCATGCATTCTATCGATGGAATCGTTAATAGCGCGTCTAATGGACTTTCCTGCATTGCAAAAGAGGAAATCGACATTGGGCAGCTCCTCCCTAAAGGTTTCACACCAAGAGTCTAATTCTTGACGCTGCCTCAGGTCAATGACTTTATAACGTGCCTCACAGCCTTTCTCCTGAGCCTTGTCACATAACGATTTCAACTTTTCTTCGTTGCGAGCAATGAGAAACAGATTAGCCCTTGCTTTTATCAACCTAAGAGTCAATGCCTCGCCAATTCCCGACGAAGCCCCGGTAATTACCACCCACTTGCCTGAAAACACCTCGCTCAGTTTCTTTTCACCGACCGATTTCGGCGGGTACACAATATGCTTCAAAAGGCCAATTAACATGATTCACTTTCTCTTTCCTGCTAAAGGTAATGCTTTGGGCTGAATTACACAAATTTTTTCACCAAAAACACTCTAAACTACCAAAAACTTTTAATAAAAACGTGCAGAATGTGCTCCTTATAGTTCATACTCATGAGTATGATTCAAGCAATTTGTTCAAGTTACTTGCCGATGCAGAAGTTACTGTCTGCAAATATAAATGGCTGATAATCAATGTAAATGCCTTTGTTTTAGGGTAACTAAAGTGACTCCGAGGGACGGAGGAGGGACGTAAAAAATACAAAAATCTGCAAATGAAGCTGCCGTCAAAAAAAGAAAATGCAAACATCTGCAAAATCGATTTTCCAGTTCTTT
>CAMJZF010000070.1 GCA_946410125.1 uncultured Prevotellaceae bacterium
AGTTTCTTGATAGCCTCAACCTCGTTGCGGAAGGTTTCCATGTCGTTGAGGTTAGAGTAAACGGTATCGAGTGCATCGATGCCGGCAGCGCGTGCAGCAACAACGATGGTCTCGCGGGCAAGCAGCAACTCACTGCCTTCGGGAGTGCGTTGGGTCTTAAGGTTTGCACTGTAGTCCTCAGCTCCGAGAGCGATACCCATCATGCGCTTAGAGGCTGTTGCGATAGCATAGGCATTAACCACGCCAAGAGCGCTCTCAATGGCAGCCATGATTTGTGTGCGACCTAAGCAACCAATCTCTTTTTCTACTTTTTCGATTTCACGCTCTACTTCAATAACCTCCTCGGCGGTTTCGGTCTTAGGCATGCGAATCACGTCAACATCGGCCTTTACAACGGCTTCGATATCTTTCTTACCATAAGGGGTGTTGAGAGGGTTAATGCGTACTACCATTTCGGTGTCACCGTAGTCAATGGTTTTAAGCGCGTTATACACGAGCAGACGGGCAGTGTCTTTCTCTGCCATTGTTACACTGTCTTCGAGGTCGAGCATGATAGAATCGGGACCATAGATATAGGCATCGGCCATCATTCCAGGGTTGTTACCTGGAACAAACATCATTGTTCTTCTTAATCTTTCCATAGTTTCTTGAAAGTTTAAATGATTTCAGTAAATGATTAAGCCCAAACATCAACGCCAGTCGAGCGCACTGCAGCAGCTGTAACGCGTGCTTTGATAGTGCAGTCGAGAGCGCCCTTGTCGGTTGCTTTCACATTTGCTTTGTTAATTCCCAATTCTTTCAGGGTGTTGATGATCACGTTCTTGATTTGCTCGCCAAATTGATAGGCTACCGTGCTGTCGAGCTCAATGTGTAGTCCGTCAACGTCAGATGGCGCAATTTGGATAAGAATGTCGCCCGACTCAAGAGTGCCGGCCATTGCATTTTTTAGTTCCATCAGGTTCGTTTTTGGTTATTAATGTTATTAAAAATATTATGTTAAAAAAATAGTTGTTACTATGTATTAAAAAACAAGCAAATGTAATTGATTTTTTGGAACTGACAAAGGAATTTACATGAAAAAACTACTGAAACACATTAATTTAAAACAATTTCACGATTGGCGCAGATTAGTGTAAAAACACAACTTTTCATGGTTTTTGCGGCCTGTGGTTTCACTTTGTTGGAAAAGTCTTGAATTATTTCGTTTTCGTTATTTTTTAGGGTCAATATGTAATAAATTATTAAACTAAGGAGAGGCAAGTTCAACACAATGAATTTGTCCCTCCTTGAAAATTGAAAAACAGCTCTTGCGGTCAAGAACGAGTTATGGCTCTCTTCCCTCAATGATAGCTTCGGTGTCGCGAGCAATCATGTATTCTTCGTCGGTCATGACAACGACAACTTTCACCTTACTGTCGGGAGTGCTGATTTCGCCTTCTTTTCCACGCCATAGCTTGTCGTTGAGTTCCTCGTCGATTTTCACGCCCAGATATTCCAAGCTGCGGCAGATGTTTCGACGAGTTGGAGTTTGATTCTCACCAACACCTCCAGTAAATGCTATTATGTCAACACCGTTGAGCTCAGCTACATAGGCACCGATATACTTTAGGATGCGAAGCTCATACATGTCCATGGCGAGCTTGGCAACTGGGTTACCCTTGTCGATTTCGTCACAAATCTCTCGCATGTCGCTTGAGATGCCGGTAATGCCCAAAACGCCACTCTCCTTGTTGACGATGCGCATGAGGTCCTTGGCTGTGAGGTTGTATTTCTCCATGAGGAAGATAAGAGCTCCAGGATCAACGTCGCCACTGCGTGTGCCCATCATCAGGCCCTCGGTGGGAGTGAGACCCATCGATGTGTCGATGCTCTCACCGTTCTTGATTGCCGAGATGCTTGCTCCGTTGCCAATGTGGCAGCAGATTATTTTCTTGTCACGCCAGTCGGTACCGAGCATTTCGCACACACGGCGCGACACGAAGCGGTGGCTTGTGCCGTGGAAGCCGTAGCGACGCACGTGGTCTTGCTCGTAATACTTCATTGGCAGGGGGTATAGGTAGGCATGCTTGGGCATGGTCTGGTGGAATGCCGTGTCAAAAACCGCTACCTGAGGCACGTCGGGAAGCACCTTGGTGATGGCGTCAATACCAGCCATGTTAACGGGGTTGTGAAGTGGAGCAATGCTGTAGCATTCTTTAATCATGTCTTTTACCTCCTGGGTGATGAGCATGCTCTTGTTGAACTTCTCGCCACCATGCACTACGCGATGACCCACAGCGTCGATTTCGTCAAAACTCTTGATGCAGCCGTAGTCGGGGTTAACAAGTGCATCGAGGATTGCTTTGATGGCACCATCATGATTGATGAGACCCAGGTCAACGTTTTTCTTGCCATCCTCGAGCTTCATCTTGATGAAAGCGTCGGGCAAACCAATTTTCTCAACACCACCTTCGGCAAGGATAGTGTTGCTTTTAACCTCGATGAGTTTGTATTTGGCAGAACTACTGCCACAGTTGAGCACTAAAATGTTCATAGTAAATTATGAGTTTTTGAGTTATGAGTTATGAGTTCTCTGATTTTTTTTTGACATCAACCTTTCTTGCTGATGGCCTGGTTGCATGTGAGGAGGATAGTCTTGTACACGTCGTCGGGCGAGCAGCCGCGTGATAGGTCATTGACGGGGGCGCCAAGGCCTTGAAGCACAGGTCCTACAGCAGTAGCACCTGCGAGGCGCTGAACGAGCTTATAAGCGATGTTTCCAACCTCAAGATTTGGGAATACGAGCACGTTGGCCTTGCCGGCGATGTCGCTGCCGGGGGCTTTCGAAGCTCCAACACTGGGTACGATGGCGGCATCGGCTTGCAACTCTCCGTCGATTTTCATGTCGGGGTTCATCTCACGGGCGAGCCTGAGTGCCTCGGTCACTTTGTCCACCTTTTCATGGCTTGCGCTGCCCTTGGTCGAGAAGCTCAGCATTGCCACTTTGGGATCAATGCCTGCGATGTCGCGGGCGGTCTTCTCGGTCAGTACTGCAGTCTGAGCGAGTTGGCTGGCATCGGGGTCGGGGATGACTGCGCAGTCGGCAAACACCATTGTGCCGTTCTCGCCGTAGGGGCTACCTTCGGGCAGGAGCATGATAAATGCACCCGACACAGCACTCACGCCAGGAGCTGTCTTTAGCACTTGGAAAGCAGCACGCAGCACGTTGCCGGTAGTGTTCTCGGCACCTGCTACTTGTGCGTCGGCATCACCATTCTTAATTAGAAGGCAACCCAGGTATAGTGGGTCGGCAGCTGTGACGCGTGCCTGCTCGATTGTCATACCTTTTTTCTTGCGAAGCTCTTGCAGCAACTGAGCGTAAGGTTCAAGCTCGTTGGCATCAGCGGGATTGATAAATGTGGCTTTCTCGATGTTGTTGAAACCCAGTTCCTGTGCTTTGGCAACAATCTGGTTCTTGTCGCCAATGAGGATAACTTTAGCTGCACCGCGCTCAATCACGAGATTGGCTGCTTGCAGTGTGCGTGGTTCAAAACTCTCGGGTAATACTAAGCGTTGCGGGCATGCAACAGCTTTCTTCTCAAGGTCGATAAAGAGTTGTTCCATTGTTTTGTGTTAATGTTGTCAAGTTTTTATTCAGTTGCAAATTTACTGCAATAAGTGGTAATAACAAAATAAAAATGAAAGATTTATTCAAGGTGTGTTCTGTAAGTTAAGAATAAACCCAAAAGAGTTCCTGACAGTTTTTGTTCTTTTATAGGCATCTGCTAAATTTAGGCTATGTGATGTAACAAGCTGAGTTGCTTGTTTTTAAATTTTGTGTCAGCTTGATAAAAGACATTGTCATTGGGATGTTATTTTATGGAATCCACCTTAATGCCGTCGCGTTTTAGAAGTGCGTCAATTTTAGGCTCTCGACCTCTGAAACGCTTGTATAGTGTCATTGGAGGTTCAGTGCCTCCTTTTTCAAGGATATTTTCTTTGAACGAGCGTGCTGTGGCAGGGTTGAATATTCCGTCTTCCTGAAACTTGCTGAAGGCGTCGGCATCTAAGATTTCGGCCCATTTGTAGCCATAATACCCTGCGGCATACCCTCCCGAGAAAATGTGAGTGAACTGTGGCGACATTATGCAATTCTTAACAGGCTTGAATATTTCAACAGGTCTCATTGCTTCGTATTCAAACTGGAACGCATCGGATGTGACTGGTTCAGTGATAGTGTGATAAGCCATGTCAAGGAATCCGAAGCTTAGTTGGCGTAGGCATGCATAGGCGGCATCATATTGTCTGGAGGTCTTGATTTTCTCAACTAACTCTTGTGGAATTTTTTCTCCAGTGATATAATGTCTGGCAAAACTGTCGAGAAATTCCTGCTCGCTCAAGAAGTTTTCGTTGAACTGTGAGGGGAGTTCCACAAAGTCACGAGTGACGTTGGTGCCTGAGGTTGAAGAATATTTGCACCTTGATAACATGCCGTGCAACCCATGACCAAACTCGTGCATGAAAGTTTCTACTTCGCTATAGGTAAGCAGTGATGGCGTGGTCTCGGTTGGGCGTGTGAAGTTCATAGTCAAAGAGACGATGGGGCGCACGTCGTTTCCGTCGGCATCGCGATACTGCTCGCGGAAGTTGGTCATCCAGGCTCCGCTCTGCTTCGTGTTGCGAGGGAAGAAATCGGTGTAAAGCAGTGCAATGAAGTCACCTTTGTCATCGGTGACATTAAAAACTTTAACTTCGGGATTGAATACCTGTGCGTCAAAATTTTCGGTAAAATGTAACCCATATAGCCTTGTTGCAAGGCCAAAAACACCATCGATGACGTTTTCGAGTTTGAAATAAGGTCTGAGCTGTTCGTCACTAATTGAGTATTTTTCCTCTTTTAGCTTGTTCGAAAAATAAGAGTAATCCCATGGCATGATGGAAAAATCATGGCCTTCGAGCTGGGAGGCATACTTGTTGAGGCTGTCCATGTCACTCTTTTGCGTGGCTGCATAGGTGTCCTTGAGCTGGTTGAGCATGCTGTAGACACGGTCTGGAGTCTGCGCCATCTTGTCGGCAAGCTGGTAGTGTGCAAACGACTTATAGCCCAGCAGGCGTGCAATCTGTAGCCGGGTGTTGGCAATTTGCTGCAAGATATTTGTGTTGTCATACTCACCACCTGTGCATTGTGAGTTGTACATCAAATATAGCTTTTCGCGAAGGTCGCGGCGAGAGCTGTACTTCATGAATGACCTGTAGCTTGGTGCGTTGAGCGTGATGAGGTATTCTCCCTCACGGTTCTTACCCTTGGCGGCAGCGGCGGCAGCCTCCACGGCACTCTTGGGCAGACCTTCGAGGTTGCTTTCCTTAAGCCACATTTCATGACGGGCAGTTTCCTTGAGTGCATTCTGGTCAAACGTGAGCGATAACTGGGAGAGACGCATCGTGAGTTCACGATATTTATCGCGAGCGTCACCTTCAAGGGCAGCACCGCTGCGCAAGAACGAGTCGTGAGTCTTCTTGAGCAGCATCCAGTCCTCGCTGTCATGCTTCGACTTGTTGAAGTGCTGGAACACATAGTCGATGCGTTGCCACAGCTTTTCGTTGAGTGTAATGCTGTTGGCATGTTCGGTGATTTTTGGTGTTAACCGCTGTGAGATTGCCATGAGCGAATCGTCGGCGTTGGCCGAGAGCATAGGGTAGAACACTCCCAGCACTCGGTTTAGCATATCGCCCGATTGCTCGAGCGCAACGATGGTGTTTTCAAATGTTGGAACGGCATCTTGGCTGGCGATTTCGTTGATTTCGTCACTGTGGCGTTTCAATCCCTCGATGATTGCCGGTTCGTAGTCGGCAGTGGTGATACGGTCGAAGGGTATAGCACCGTTGGTGGTCCTGAACGGCTGGAAGAAAACATTGTCGGCACTAATCATGATAGCAATGTAAAAAGGTGTGAGACTTATTAAATGAATTTCTTTGTAAGAGCATGTGTGTTACAGGTTATTTATTACCGCATCGAGCACGATGGCGTAGTCGCTCTCTGGTATTGACATCTTGCCTACCATATAACGGCGGTCGTCGCTGTAGAGTTTGGCAAATGCCTCAATGTCGTTATTTTCAAGTTGCAGCGACTTGCGATACTTGTCAATTGCTTCGGTAATGCGGCCCATCGATTGGAGCAGGTGACCGTAGTTCAGGTAGTCTTGGGATGTGGGAACGTCTTCATTGATGATTTTTTCATAATAGTTGACGGCTTGCTCGTGTTTGCCCGTGAGCAGCGAGCACCAGGCAATAGGGCGCCAGGCCCGATGCCTGGCAGTTGGCATGAAATCGGCCTTGTAATATTGTTGCAGAGCGTTGTCATAGTCGCCTTTGTCGAGATAGCAATGTCCCATGCTTAGGCACAGTGTCACACTCTGGGGCGACATTTCAAGAGCGCGCCTGTAACATTCAATTGCGTTGTCGTGGTCATGCATGCTGCGGTAGCATTGAGCCATTTGCTTTGTGTTCCAAGTGTCATTGCCATCGACCAGTTCATAGAGGGAGTAGTTCTTCAGAGCCTCGCGGCACTTGCCGAGAGATTGGTAGGAGTAGGCTATCTTTTGATAGATATGCGGGTCGGCATCATGGTTGGCTACCATGTTGCGGTAGAACTTTATGGCATCGTCGTAGAACCCGTTCTTGAAATAAAACTCGGCGATGACCGATAGGGTGGGTGTGTCGCTCAAATATGGCTTGAGACAGTCGGCGTCGGTGAGATTGATGTTGGTGTCAAACACCGACTTGAACTCCCGGCGCCTTGAGTATAGCTTGAAGAAACGGTACAGGTCTTGAATGTAGCAGTTCACAATAAAGTCACGTTTCTTTATGAGAGACTGTGCTTGTTCCGACTGCAATTCCTGGAACTGCTCGCGCTGTGCCTCAAATTGTGAAATCATCATCTCGCGTTGAGAGTCGGGAGCCGAGGCTATTGACAGTAGCATTGAGTACTTGTCGCTGTCGCACAGCACAGGCATCATCTTGAAAAGCGATGATAACGGATGTTTCTTGCCTCCAAAGGCACTGATTATAGCCGAGCAGTTGTCGTGATAAGGCAGAAACCAGTTAGAGAGCGTGTTGAAGAAGGGGTAAGATTTCAATCGGGAGAAAGTGGAGATGAACACATCGCCCCCTTCGAGCTGAATTTCGTTGAACTGCTCGAGCTTGCGGGTGATGCCGCTCTCGTCGAGCCACTGCTGCCATTGCGGGTTCTCTTCAATCTCGCCGATGTCGATGGTTCCGGGAGTCTTGCCCTTTATCTTGCTAAACAGGTCGGGACTCATCTTTTGGAGCTCGGGCATGATGCCTTCACGCATCTTGCGGGAAATGTTATCGGTGTTGCGGCTGTGAATGAGCCGGGTAAAAATTAATTGTATATCACTTTTAAATGATGGTTGTGCCTCGAGGGCCGATATTGATTCTGTTATCTCTTTGTAATACTTCAGGCGATTGCGATACAGGTAAATTACAATTACAGCATTAACGAGCGATCGCAGTTGAACCTCGGGGTTCTCGCTCCACGCATAATTGTCGATGAGGAGCTTGAGCTTTGGCGCGTCAAAGAATTTAGTCGAGCCAAGCATCAGTGCCGATAGCACCAGGCTCTTCAAGTGGGCTGGAGCCTCATCGTTCTGTAGTAGGCTTTTTATCGTTTCAACGTCGGCACCGGCGATGGGGAAAGAGCTCCACACCTTATTAAAAATGTTGCTCTCAATGTTCTCGCATCGTCGCAAGATGTTGCTGGCGGCTGTAGCATCGCGGCTGTTGTCATCCACGCTGTTTACAAGCCGCAACTTGTTTTGCTCAATGAAATACTCGTCAATCATTGGCATGAGGTTGCGATTGTTGTACTGCTGGTGGCGCTGATAAAACAGGTGGGTCGACTGCGCCGTGGCCAGTGCGATGACGGTCTTGTCGGTCAGCTCATAGGTCTCGGCAACGATTTGCGACAAAATGTTGTCGCGCTCGGGGTCGAGAATGCCTTGCGACAGGTATTGCAGCATGTAGTTATAACTCGTTACAAGGCCATTTAATTGCTCGACCAGCTCCCATTGCGCGGCACTGTCAATCATCTCTTTCAAGTGCTTGAAGGCCAGCGACAGCCGGTGCCCGTCGAGGTGCTCGATTATTGTGTTTCTGAGTTTTGAAATCTCTGCTTTATCCATTTTGTAATTTCCTTGTGAAGCATGCAATGATTTTATACACTGCAAATATCGTGCAAAAGTAATGATTTTAGATGAAAACTGCCAAACTTGTCATTGCCTTTGAGGCTGCAATTATTGTTTTTTGCTGAAAATTGAATTATTTAGATTAAAAATTTTGTTTTTATTTTGCTGTTCCAATGGTTTGCACTAATTTTGCGAAACAAATAAAAACAAAGATTAACATTTTAACCAAAAAACTATATTATGGTAATCCAACGTAAACAATCGTTGTTCCTTTTAATCGCCGCTATTTTGATGGGCATTTATGCTTTTATGCCCTCGTTGATTGATGCCAATGGCAATGTGTTTCTTGGAGGAGTATGCCTGCATGGGGTGAGTGCCATTCCATTTATTCTCAATTGCCTTGTGGCAGTCTTGGCATTTGTTACTATATTCAAGTTCAAGAGCCTGGGATTTCAAAGGGCATTGTGTGCGGTAAGCATCCTGCTGATAATTGCTTCAATGGCAACGATGTGTGGAATTGCATTTTTGCAAAAGGAATGTGACTTGCTTGGAAGCCTCACTTACCTTAATGTTTTGCCAGTGCTGGCGATTATTTTCCTGCTTCTGGCCCACAAAGGCATTTCGCACGACAAGAAGCTGTTGAGCGACAGCGGTCGCATTAGATAAAGTTTTTTATATAAAGTATTCGGTATAAATTAGGTAAAAACTATGATAGTTGCATTAATCACAATATTTGTGATTGGTTATTTGTTCATTGCCCTTGAGCATACGCTGAAGATCAACAAGTCTACGTTTGCTTTGATCATGTGCGGTGTGTTATGGTCGATTTACTCGCTATGCACCCACGATGCAACGATGGAAGACGAGTTGCTTCGATTCCTTGGTGAGACTTGTGAGATATTGATGTTCTTGATTGCCGCCATGACCATTGTAGAGCACATTGACCGATATGGTGGTTTCAGTTTTATCACAGAGCACATTCATGCCAAGAATAAGCGCCGCATGTTGTGGATTCTGTCGATAACCACTTTCTTCATGTCGGCAGTTCTTGATAACATGACCACTACTATCATCATGATCATGATGCTGCGTCGATTGCTCCCCGACCAAAAGGAAAGATGGCTGTTTGCAGGTGTTCTCGTGCTTGCTGCCAACAGTGGCGGTGCATGGTCGCCGATTGGCGACGTTACCACCATCATGCTGTGGATGGCCGACAAGGTTACCGCCATGAGTCTGATTGAAAACTTGTTGTTGCCTTCAATTATCTCGGTTATAATTCCTGTAGCAATTGCTACACATTGGATAAAAAAAGAGCCAATGCCAAAACCAATGGCTCGCCGAGAGGAAGCAATCATGATGTCGCAGGAGCACCCACACATCAGCAAGGCGATTCTTATTCTTGGTGTGTCGGGATTGCTTTTTGTGCCTATCTTCAAGACAATTACTCACCTTCCTCCCTACATGGGCATGATGCTCTCGTTAGGTATTATTTGGCTGGTGACCGAGATTCTTATCACTCGATATAAGATTGATCCCAAACTTGGCGGGCGCGTGTCGCAGGCTATGCGCCACATTGACATGTCATCGATTCTGTTTTTCCTTGGCATCTTGATGAGCGTGTCGGCATTGCAACAGGCAGGCATCTTGCATTGGGTGGCTGGTGGACTCAATGACTCAATTCACGAACCTGTCACTATAGCAGGCTTGATTGGTGTTCTGTCGTCGATAGTCGATAACGTTCCTCTTGTAGCTGCTTGTATCAAGATGTTTTCGGGTATGACAGGTGGAGATCCCACCTATCTTACTTATTTCGTCGAAGATGGGTTGTTCTGGCACTTGCTCACTTTCACTGCCGGAGTTGGTGGTAGCTTGCTTATCATTGGTTCGGCTGCAGGCGTTGTTGCGATGGGAATTGAGAAGATACCATTCTTTTGGTATTTCAAGAGGATAACTCTTATTGCATTTCTTGGATATGTTGCCGGCATCGCTATTATCTGGCTCGAAAGCCTGTTGCCGTTTATGCTTTAGATATAATAAATAAAGAGAGATATGTAAAACAACCTTGACTGTATTTAACGGTCAAGGTTGTTTTTTTCAAATGCTTGAATTATAGGCTTTCTAATTGCTTGAAGCAGAAATCACTTTACGCAGGTATTTTGCAGTATGGCTTGTTGGGTGAGTTGCCACTTGCTCAGGGGTGCCTGTGGCGATTACCGAGCCGCCTCCTACTCCTCCTTCTGGTCCTAAGTCAATGATGTGGTCGGCACTCTTGATTACGTCTAAGTTATGCTCTATTATTATAATTGTGTGTCCGCGGTCGATAAGTTGGTTAAACGACTTCATTAAGGTGTTAATATCGTGGAAATGCAAGCCTGTTGTTGGCTCGTCAAAGATGAACAATGTGTGACTCTTTTTCTCATTGCTTAAGAAGCTTGCAAGTTTTACACGTTGATTCTCACCACCCGATAGGGTTGATGACGATTGCCCCAGTTTAAGATATCCTAATCCCACGTCTTGTAGGGGCTTGAGGCGGCTCACAATCTTCTTCTCGTTGAAAGTGGTTTCTTGTGAGAAAAAATCGATGGCTTGGTTAACAGTCATCTCAAGAATGTCATAAATCGACTTGCCACGATAAAGGACTTCTAATGCGCTGTTGCTGAACCGACGGCCATGGCAGGTGTCGCAGGTTATGGTTATGTCGGCCATGAATTGCATCTCAATAGTGATTTTGCCATCGCCCTTACATTCCTCGCATCGCCCTCCGGGGGAGTTGAAAGAGAAGAAGCCGGCATTATAGCCCATCTGTTTCGACAGTTGCTGATTGGCAAAAAGATGCCTGATTTCGTCAAAGGCCTTGAGGTAAATGGCAGGGTTGCTGCGTGAGGACTTGCCAATGGGGTCTTGGTCAACAAACTCGACAGCCTTTACTATTTCGATGTCACCGCCTATAGAGGAATAAGTGCCTGGTGCATCGGCGCTCTCGCCAAGCTGGCGTGCTATTGCGCGATAAAGAATGTCGTTGACAAGAGTAGATTTTCCCGAACCGCTGACGCCAGTCACCACCGTCATTACTCCTAATGGAAATTTAACGTCAATGCCTTTGAGGTTGTTTTGTGCGGCGCCTTTCACTTCAATGTAGTTGTTCCAGTGGCGGCGATGCGCAGGCAGGGCAATTTTCATCTCTCCTGTAAGGTATTTGAGAGTATAACTGTTGTCGATGCCTGCAAGATTGTCGATAGTTCCTTGATACACTACTTTGCCACCCAATCGTCCTGCTTCGGGACCCATGTCGATGATGTAATCGGCAGCGCGCATTATTTCCTCGTCGTGTTCAACAACAACCACAGTGTTGCCAAGCGATTGCAGCATTTTTAAGACATTGATTAGACGACTGTTGTCGCGAGGATGCAAGCCAATGCTGGGCTCATCAAGGATGTATATTGAACCCACGAGGGTGCTTCCAAGCGATGTGGCAAGGTTTATGCGCTGGCTCTCACCGCCCGAGAGCGTGCCCGACAAGCGGTCGAGGGTGAGATAGGGGAGTCCTACATTAATCAAAAATGACAGGCGGTTATTAATCTCCGTTAAAAGGCGTTTTGCGATGATGGCGTCCTGACTGTCGAGTTTCAAGTCTTTGAACCATTGAGCCAGTGTGTCGATGGGCATGTGGGTGAGGTCGCCAATAGTCTTGCCATTAATTTTTACATAGTTTGCATCGGTTTTAAGTCTTGAACCATTGCAGGCAGGACATGTTGTTTTGCCCCGATAGCGGGCGAGCAACACCCGATACTGAATGGAATAGGACTTGCTTTTAATAAATTCAAAGAACCCGTCTATACCAGGGAATTCAGGACATCCGTGCCATAATAGGTCGAGTTGTTCTTTGGTTAGTTGATAGTAGGGGCGATGTATTGGAAAGTCATATTTTGTGGCAATTCTAATAAGTGCGTTCTTCCATTCACTCATCACTTGGCCTCGCCAGCACAGTACGGCATCGTCATAGATTGACAATGTCTTGTTAGGTACGACAAGATTTTCGTCAATGCCTATTACACTCCCAAAGCCCTCGCAGGTTTCACAAGCCCCAATAGGGTTGTTGAAATTAAACATCAAGTCGGTAGGCTCTTTAAAGGTGATGCCGTCTGCTTCAAAGCGCTTGGAGAAGACTTGCTCATTGGTAGTGCCGTCGGTGTTGAAGACAAGAAGAATACATTCGTCATGGCCCTCATAGAATGCAGTGGCAATAGAGTCAAGCAACCGCAGTTCGTCATCATTGCTGATTGGGGCAACCATTCGGTCGACAAGAAGCCTGTAGTCGGTAGATGTGTAGTTTTCGGATTCAATGGCTTCGGTTATTGAAATAAATTTGCCATCCTTTTCCAATCTCGAATAGCCACCCTTGTACAAGATGTCGAGTTGTTGTCGCAAGTCGCGTCCTTCGGGCAGTATTATTGGTGACAGCAGGGCAAATCTCATACCATCACCAAGTTGCTTTATAGCATCGATAACGTCGGCTGTTGTGTGTTTCTTTACCAGTTGGTTACTCACTGGTGAGTAGGTTTTGCCAATTCGTGCAAAGAGCAATCGCAGATAGTCATAGATTTCGGTAGAAGTGCCCACGGTGCTTCGTGAGTTGCGGTTGTTGACCTTCTGTTCTATAGCGATTGCAGGCGGAAGACCCTTGATGAAATCACATTCGGGCTTTGGCATGCGGCCCAAGAACTGGCGGGCATAGGAAGAAAGACTCTCGACATAGCGACGCTGCCCCTCGGCATATAGCGTGTCGAATGCCAGCGAAGACTTGCCCGACCCTGATAAACCGGTAATTACAACAAATTTGTTGCGTGGAATCGTCACGTCGATGTTCTTGAGGTTGTTTACCCTTGCACCCTTGATGATAATGTCTTTATTGCTCATGTGTGATTACTCAATTTTGGTGCAAAATTAGTGATTATAACTAAAAAAAATGCTAAAATGATATCATATTTTAAATTTATGTGCTATATTTGTAAACTGAAAAATAAAAATTATTTATTAACCAACTAAAAAATATAGAAAATGAAACCTATTCACATTATTTTGGCAGTATTAAGTGGTGCCCTTGCAGGTGCTGCAGTTGGTTTGCTTTTTGCTCCGGCAAAGGGGGCAGACACTCGTAGCAAGATTGCTGAGATTCTTAAGAAGAACGGCATTACGCTCAAGGATCAGGAGATGGATGAACTCATCGATGATATCACTAAAGAAATCAAAGAAGAGTAACATAAGATTGTAATTAACAACGTTTTTAATATTGATAATATGAGAGATTTAAAATCATTAAGCTTATTATATGCTTTCTTGGGTGGAGCAATTCTTGGATGCGGACTTGCTTTACTCTATGCCCCTGAATCGGGAAGCGACTTGCGCACTCGCATTAAAGAAATGCTTAAGAAAAAAGGCATTGATTTCAGCGATGACGAGGTTGAGCAACTCGTAAACCAGATTAGTGCTCAAATTGAACAATAATTAAGAAGTCAATTCACTCACATCAAGCTACTCACGTTTCCATTGTAGGAAATGTGTGTGGCTTGATGGTCAATATCTTTCCTTGTGATGGAAGAGAAGAAATTTAAAGAGCTTATCGAGATTGTTAAGGCAAGTGCAAAGAATGAGCTGGAGTATTCCAAACTCACTTTGGCCGAGCAGTTGTCGGTGATTATTTCACGTGCCTTGATTATAATGGTGGTGATTGTTTTTGCCGCATGTGTCCTTTTCCTTCTAATGTGGGGGCTGACCAAGTGGCTTGTAGCCTTGACAGGATCAATGTGGCTTGGAGTATTAGCTTCAATAGCAATTTTGCTGTTGCTCTTGCTGGTGTTGTACGGCTACCGCAAGCAATTGGTGGTAAATCCTGTCACGCGTTTTGTGACTAAACTCTTGTTGAAACCCGAGGAATAAATGATGAGTGCTATGGATAATAAACAGTTGACTCAGCCAAATGCGACAGGTGGAGCTGTCGAATGGAAAGGATTGACAATTGATGAACTCAAAATGCGTCGTGCTA
>CAMJZF010000071.1 GCA_946410125.1 uncultured Prevotellaceae bacterium
ATCGCGCAAGCGCACCTCATCCTTTCGAGCTACCTTGAGCCTGTCGACCACCAGCTCCACATCATGGTTGCGGTAGCGGTCGAGCTTCATGCCGAAGGTGATTTCTCGCAGCTCGCCATCGACCCTGACATTAAGATACCCCTTCTTGCGCAACTGTTCAAAAAGATCCTTATAGTGCCCTTTGCGATTCTTCACCAACGGTGCAAGGAGATAAATCTTATTGCCATCAAATCGATTGAGAATGAGGCTCAAAATCTTGTCGATAGAGTATTTCACCATTTTCTCGCCCGATAGATAGCTGAAAGCATCGCTTGCCCGCGCAAAGAGCAATCGCAGGTAGTCATAGACCTCGGTTGTAGTTCCCACTGTGGAACGTGGGTTCTTGTTGGTGGTCTTCTGCCCTATCGAAACAACAGGGTTAAGACCTGAAATCTTGTCGACATCGGGCCTCTCAAGCACGCCAAGCATGTTGCGTGCATAGGAAGAGAAGGTCTCGAGATAACGTCGCTGCCCCTCGGCAAAGATAGTGTCGAACGCCAACGAAGACTTGCCGCTACCGCTAAGCCCTGTAATCACGCTGAGCTTGTAGTGTGGCAAGTCCACGTCGATATTTTTAAGATTGTGTACCCTTGCACCCTGCACCGATACACAATCAAGATTAGTCTCGTCGATTTCCTTCATTATCAGTCAACGACCCAGTTAGAGTTATACACTGCCTTAGTTGCCTTGCTACGGTAGAGAGATTCCTGTTTAGGAACTTTCACCTTGTAGACTTTACCCGAAGAGTTGGTAAGTTTTGAGTTTCTAATCCAGGGATTGGCGTCTCGCAGCTGTGCATAGGTGATGCCGTGTTCCTTGGCCCAGCTCACCCAGCTTGCCACCGACGAAGATACTTCAACGATATCGCAGTCGATGGGCTGATACAGCTGGTCGCTGTGAATGCGATAGCCAAATCGCTTGGGATCTTGGAGGAAAATCTTGTAGGCAATGATTCGGAAAACATATCTTGACGTTTCGCTGACGAGTCGCAAATCGAAGGAATTGTTGACCTGCTGACTTGAGAGTTCAGAAGAAATCTTGCCGGTGCCGGCATTATAGCTTGCGCAGACGGTTGCCCAGTTGCCATACTTGTTATAGGCTGCCCTTAGGTAACGGCAAGCGGCAACTGTTTCCTTTTCGGGATCGAAACGCTCATCAACGTCATCAGTGACTTCCAGCCCATACTGCCTGCCCGTAGAAGGCATGAATTGCCAAATGCCCGCAGCCTTGGCAGGCGACACAGCCGTAGGGTCGAGGGAACTCTCGGCAACTGCAAGATAAATAATGTCCTCTGGCATGTTGTTTTCCTTGAGAATCTCGATAAGCCTGGGGAAAAACCTATTAGCCCGCTTGATAATGAGCGATGTCATAGTTTGCCCATAGATTGTTGACGTTAGCTCGCGGTCAAGCCTCTCTGCCATGTCAATGCGGTCGAAACTCACCTTGTCGCCACAGAAATTGATTTCGGCAGGGATGTCGGGTGCCGCCACGGTCATGAACTGAGAGTTGTTATAACTTTGTGCATTAGTCGCCACAAAAGCCATGCACACGATAGAAGTTGCTATAATGTTTCGTAAAAAAGTCATTTTAAAAATGTGATAATGTGTTTTTATTCTAATTCGTCGGCAGCAGTAGGCACTTCACGCTTCTGGTAACGGAGGATGTTGATGTCGCCACTGAGTTTGTACTTGTGTCCATCACTTCCAGTAGCCCTAACCACATAGAAATAGACACCGGCATTCACCTGCTTGCCGCGATAAGTTCCGTCCCATCCATCGTTAGGGTCGGTAAACTCTTTAATCAAAACGCCCCAACGGTTGTAAATCCAGCAGTGAAAATCAACAATCGACTTATAGGACACTTTCCACACGTCGTTAGCCTCCTCGGTAGTGCCTGGAGAGAAAAAGTTAGGGCAAATGAGAACACTCTCCCCAATAGAGACAGTGTAGGTCTCGCTATAGTTCTCACACGAGCCGTCACTATTGGCATAATAGAATCGCCAATAAGTGGTTCCGGTCTCTTCAAACGTGTAATCGACCTCATCCTGAGAGAACGTCATCACGATGTTGTTAAACTCAGGAAAATCGCTCACCTGCCACTCCTTGAAGGTAACAGCATCGGTGCAATGAGCCGAGAAAGTGATTCTTACCGGAGCCGAGCCGCCAAGCATAGTGCCCTGAGACTTCTGCTCGTTGTCGTTATTACGTTCCTCTTGTAAAACGGTGGTTTCGGCCATTACAGCCTTGGCAGGAAAAACCTCGGTGGTTTTTCTCTGTACTTCATTCCAGTACTCAAGAAGATTGTCCCCCTCGATCGTGAATGACGTATTGCAATAGGAAGCCGGCACCGCAATTGCCGTTTTAAACGACTCGACGCTTGTAACGGCATCAACCTCTTCCCACTCAGTGTTATCTTCACTCCAAGAAAGGGTCTTGTAAGTCACTTTTATCTGCCTGTCAAAGACACGACGACCGCCGTTGATGGTATAGTATACAATATCGTCACCACTGCCATCAACATTAATAATTGTTGTTCCGCAGTCACTCTCGGGGTTGACAGTGGCACTGCGGAGCTGCAGACGGTGCTTGCTATAATCGACCACCCAAACACAAGTGCGACGTGTTCCCTCCTGAATGATGTAGCCCCTATCGGCTTTCACCTGCGGCAAAGTCGTGACATTGCCATTGCGTTGAATGCCAGTCATTGGGTCGATGGCAGAACCTCCGCCTTCTTCCCCAAACTCATACCAAGTAACGTCGTTGGGGTCGGAATTGGCAGTATAGCTCATCGACACCCCTTGCGCATCATAAAGGACAAAGAGGTGCTGAAGTCCGGTATTAACGTTGGGCTGCCAGTCATAAACAGGCTTAGAGTTTCCTCCAAAAGACACTTGAGCCATAGCCGACGCAGCCGCCATGACCATTATAGATAATAAAAAATATTTAATAGTCTTCATGTCTTAAAACATTATATATAATAATATATATAACGTAATTGCAGTAATAAAAATTGCCCCGTTGGGCAGGCAATGCCCTTCAATCTACTTTACCGACTTGATGTAGTTGACCACGTCGCCAACAGTCTTCATTGAATTGAAAGCCTCCTCGGTCACAACTATGTTGAATTCGCGTTCAATGGCAATAATAAGCTCCATGTAGGCAACCTTGTTCATGGACAAGTCCTCTTGCAAACGCGAACCAAGAGATACACGAGAAGTGGGCACCTTTGCTATTCCTGAAGCAATCTTTATTATTTGAGAGTCAACCGTGTCTACCTTATCTGTGACATCGGGACGACGAGGAGGTGGCCCATACATTCTGGGACGCACTCCATACATGAGCCGAACCCTGTCGTTACGCACCTGAGGCGGCAACTGTGCAATTAGTTTGTCGAAGTCGACCTGTTCACCTTCAATCACCACTTGGTCGGCAGCAGTAAGCTCGACTTCGGGATTGGCCTCTTGTTTAGGAGCCTCGGACGAAGGCACGACCGCCATAGCGCCTGTAGTCATGCCGGCCGCCACAACAGCCCCAATCGCCATTTTGCGTTTTCTATTGTCTTTGTTCATAGTTCTAAAAATTATATTTTCACATTTTTGAGTCGATTAAAATGGCAGACCATAGTGTCGCCGTTGTTGTCACGCAGGTGAAATCCGTTGCCTTGGCAGTAACGAAACATCTCACAGTTGGCACAGATACCCCTTTTCATCCAGTCGCGGTTGCGGTAAATCTCGAAACGGTTGTTCCACACATCCCAAAAGCTATCGCGGTAGATATTGCCCTGGTTGTAGTCGCTGCGAATGCTAAGGCATCCCGAGATGCTGCCATCGGAGAGGATGCTCGCCACAGTAAGCCCTGCCTCACATGAGTAGAAATAGTCACGCACCATTCCCTCATAGGGTCCCAGAAAACCCTCACAGGCATAGCTCAGGTCGATCTTTCTCTCTAGCCTTGTCTTGACAATAAAGTTGAGCAAGTCTCGAAACTGGATGTCGGTGAGTTGTAGCTCCTCGAGTCCGGCAGCTCTTCCCATGGGCACAATAGTAAAGCATCGCCAATGCTTTACACCCGCCTCAATGAGCAGTTGCTTGACTTGGTCAAGAGAGTCGATGTTGTGTGAGTTGACACACGTTATCACATCCCATTCAATACCGGTGGTCTGACGCATCAAGTCGATGGCACGCATGACACGGTCGAAGCTGTGAGAATTGTTGCGCAACCAGTTATGGTCGCCTGCGATGCCATCTACATCGACCGACATGCTGTCGATGCCAGCATCGACAAGCCTTGCCATCATTTTATCGTCGAGAAGATACCCATTAGAGACCAGCCCCCATTGGAACCCGCGACGCTTGATTTCGCGTCCACATTCCACGATGTCGTGCCTCACGAGAGGTTCTCCCCCAACGGTATTGACAAGCACGCCGGCAGGATTAACGTGAAGAGCAATCTCGTCAAGCACAGGCAAGAAGTCATCGAGAGGCATCTCGGTTGCTTTCAAGTCCTTGGCACAGTCGCTACCGCAATGCCTGCAAGAGAGGTTGCATCGCAAAGTGCACTCCCAGAACAACTGTTGCAATGGGTGCTCGCGGCAGAGTTGCAAATGCTCCAGCCTTGCCGCTTCGAGTGCTATTTGTTGGGCGCGCTTCATATAGGACACAAAGATAGTGTATTATTTTTGAAAAAACAAATACTGTTTCTAATGACCGATTAGGGATAAAAAAATATGCCAAAAAGGGAATACAATTTGGCATTACATCAGTTTGCTAAACAGGCATTAGCAGAATGGCGCTAATCAAACAAGTTGCTCTGGAAAAAGGTCGAGAAATGCGGCAGGGAAAGGCGTTTCAAACTCCAGCTCCTCATGTGTGACGGGGTGCATGAAAGCGAGTCGAAAAGCGTGAAGCCCAAGTCGATTGAGAGAATCCTCGATGCTACCATACTTGTAGTCGCCTACAACTGGATGCCCCAGCACTTCCATGTGGACGCGGATTTGATTCTTGCGACCAGTGTTAAGGTGCAGCTCAATAAGCGAGAAATCGTCGTTACTGTCGAGCAGCCACCAGTCGGTGCTTGCCCATTTGCCTCCATTGTTGAAGGGACTGCTCACCACCTTGCGCGAAGGCGTGTCGCGCAACCAGCTCTCGATGTGCCCGTGGTCACTCTCCATAGTGCCCTCAACCACTGCAACGTATCGGCGGTCACGCACATGAGCATGCCAGTTATTGACCAGCATTTGCTGCACCTCAACCGTCTTGGCATAGACCATGACCCCCGAAGTGCGAGTATCGAGCCTATGCACCACATGTGCAGTGCAATGCTGCTTAGTGTAGGCAAAATACTGGTCGAGCAAGATTTTTATATTCAGGCTCCCTCGCCCCACCCCCATTGACAGAACTCCGTCGGCCTTGTCAATGACAATAAGGTATTCGTCCTCATAGAGAATAGAGAAGAACTGATCGAAATTCTTCATTGGCATGAATCGCGGATTCTTGATAACCTCCACGACCATGCCAGGCTTGACGATGAAGTTGAATTGCTTCTCTACATTGCCATCGACCTTGACAAGTTCGTGACTGAGCAAGCCTTTAGCCTTGTTTCGACTGATGCCATCCATCTTCTTGAGAATGAAATCGAGCAACCCCATTTCTTCGTTGGCGAGAAATGTGGTCACTTTCATCTCATGGCGCGGCACCCGTGGGGCTTTGAACATAAATCGTCGGTTTTTCATTTTATAGGAGTGGATAGGAGTGACTAAGAGTGACTAAGAGTGACTAAGAGTGACTAAGAGTGACTATGGGTAGATAGGAGTGATTAGTCGAACATGTGGCGGAGGCGGCTGAAAATGCGTTCCTTGGTAGTGTGACTTGGCTTGAAAGAGCCCGACTCCCTGAGAGCCTCAATAGTACGTTTCTCGGACGAAGTCAAGTTCTCGGGCACATAAACCATGATGTTTACCAGCAAATCACCCTTGCCGTATCCATTAACCGAAGGCAGGCCTTTACCCCTGAGCCTAAGCACCTTGCCAGGCTGAGTGCCAGGCTCGATAGTAACCCTTGCACGTCCGTCGACAGTAGGGATTTCGACTTTTCCACCAAGAGCTGCTGTAGGGAAGTCTATCATAAGGTTGTAGATGAGGTCCTGCTCGTCGCGGATGAGCTGTTCGTCGCGTTGTTCCTCGATAACAATCTGGAGGTCACCGGGCACACCGCCCCCGGGAGCATCGTTGCCCTTGCCTCGCATGTTGAGCATCATGCCCTCTTGCACACCAGCCGGGATGTTGATAGTGACGACCTCTTCACGCTTAATGAGACCGCTGCCACCACAATCGGGGCAACGCTCCTTGATGCGCTTGCCCGAACCGCCACAAACACTACAGGCGCTCTGAGTCTGCATCTGTCCGAGGATGGTTCGTCGAATGCGCACCTCAACGCCCGAACCGTGGCAATTGGAACAAGTTTCAAGAGCAGTTCCATTTTTTGCACCCGTTCCGTGACATGACTGGCATGAAACCTGACGTGGTATCTTTATTTTTTTCTCGGTGCCGTTGGCCACCTCCTTGAGGTTGACCTTAACACGCACACGCAGATTGGTGCCGTGGTTAACAGTCTGACCAGCCGAAGAGCCTCCAAAACCGCTGAATCCGCCAAAGCCACCAAACCCTCCAAAGAGGTCTCCAAACTGGCGGAAGATGTCTTCCATCGACATGCCTCCACCAGAGAATCCGCCACCCCCCATCTGGTCATAGCCTTCAGGACCAAGCTGGTCGTAACGTGCGCGTTTATCGGGGTTGCTGAGTACATCATAAGCCTCGGCAGCCTCCTTAAATTTTTCCTCGGCCTCTTTCTTCTCGGCCTCCGACTTATCTTGCTGTCGGTCGGGATGATATTTGATGGCGAGTTTGCGATATGCTTTTTTCAGTGCATCGGCATCGGCGTTGCGGTCAACACCCAGCACTTCATAAAAATCTCTTTTTGCCATGATGTTTTTTGTTTTATTGACAAGTTAACGAGTTATTTGTTTTTTGTGGGACAGATGGGAGCCCCCTCTCATTCTCCCCCTCAAGGGGAGAGGTTTGGCTGCGCCAAGAAATCGCTTGGGAGCCCCCTCTCAATCTCCCCCTCAAGGGGAGAGGCTGGGCTGCGCCAATAAATCGCGTGGGACAACTGGGACAGCTGGGACACTACTGCCCTACAACCACCTTGGCATGGCGAAGGACTTTGTCGTTAAGCTTATAACCCTTTAACACCGTGTCGATTACCTTTCCCTTTTGTTCCTCGGAAGGAGCCGGGAATGTTGTTACCGCCT
This sequence comes from uncultured Prevotellaceae bacterium, assembly GCA_946410125.1. Taxonomy (GTDB): domain Bacteria; phylum Bacteroidota; class Bacteroidia; order Bacteroidales; family Muribaculaceae; genus Sodaliphilus. Next base: position 7,347 of record CAMJZF010000071.1, read on the forward strand.
CGTGCAAGTCGGTATCGAAGAGTTCGCCCGTCGACTCGATAGGCTCCACATGGTTGCTCTTGAGATAACCAAGCAGCTTGTTGTGAATGAGGTCGACGCCTTCCTTGAGGCTGTCGAAGTCACCGCCTTGAGCTATAGCATCGATGGCACGCTCAATGTCGTCGACAACCGGCAATATGCCCTCAAGCACCTTTTGTCCGCCATTTTTAATGAGGTCTTGTTTCTCTTGAAGAGTGCGCTTGCGATAGTTGTCGAATTCGGCCATTAGGAAAAGATATTCCTTCTTCTCCTTCTCGAGCTGTTCCTGAAGCTGCTCAATCTTCTCTTCGGGAGAAGGCTCAGCAGGCTGCTCTTGAGCTTCCTCTTGATTCTGCTCTTTAGCCTGTTCTTCTTGAGCAACATTTTGCTGCTCGTCAACTACGTTCTCTTCAACTTGTTGTTCTTTATTTTCGTCTTGTTTTTTCTTAGCCATAATTATTATTAATGCAAAATCAGATTTAAAAAGAATACAACCATAAAAGTTGCCGAAAAAATGAGTGCAAAAAGCTTGCCAATATACCTTATTAAATATTATTACTACAAATGAATGACATAATCGGTTGAATTGTCAAATCTTCCTTTTAGCTTTTCTGCCATATTGACATCATCAAAGATGCCAAACACCGACGACCCCGAACCCGACATTGAAGCATAAAGAGCACCAGCCTTTTCGATTGCCGATTTTATTGCTGCCAGCTGAGGATAGGCAGCGAAGACGCTTGGCTCGAAATCGTTCTTCACCACCCCACTCCAGCGGCTGACCGGCTCAGCCAAGTCCTTTTCAAGAACAGAAGTGCCTGGAGCAGGAATAACGCGGGAATAAGCAACCTTAGTAGGCACACTCACTGCTGGCTTGACAAGATAAAGACACAGACCTTTAAGACTCAAATCTACTGGAGTGAGAATATCGCCAATGCCAGTTGCCATCATGGGACGGTTGTAGATGAAGAACGGGCAGTCGGCACCGAGGGTTGCGGCATGTCGTGCCAGTTCATGCTTGTCAACACTTAAATCAAACATCTCGTTGAGCATGAGCATGGTGCTTGATGCGTCGCTCGAACCGCCACCAAGACCTGCACCGTCGGGGATGTGCTTGTAGAGGTAAATGTCAACCTCAGGCACATTGTAATGCTGCTGCAACAGGCGCAACGCTCTCATGACCAGGTTCTTCTCTACCGGGCAATCAACAGGATTACCATAGGTGGTGAGTGTGGATTCCTTGCCACGAGCTGGTACTATTTCAAGCACATCGTTAAGGCCTATCGGGTAGAACACCGTCTCAATGTTGTGGTAGCCATCGGGTCGGCGCTCCACGATGTTAAGCCCTAAGTTTATCTTTGCGTTAGGAAATGTTATCATAGTTAAAGCACTCTTATTTAACCCGAATCGGTCATTAGGCGACGGAAAGTCATAATTTTAGGTCTATTTATGCTATAACAGCTTTATGTTGGCATCTTGTTGCAGATATTGCCTTGTCATAGCCCGCTATGTCTTCGGCAATCTCATTACAATCTGCTCAAAATAAATTCTGTTCTACCATAAATCCTAATGACCGATTTGGGTTTAACTGATTGAAACTAACGTTTTAAAATCGAGTGCAAAGTTAGTGAATAGTTTTGGGTTGTTAGATATTAGTCGTTAGTTTTTTTAGGTGGTTCCAATAAATTCTGTTCTATCATAAATCCTAATGACCGATTTGGAATTAATGAAATATTTATGTTTTTTTCTATGTAAAAAAGTTGAATCTGTTCTATTTTTTATTACTTTTGCAAAATAGTATTATCAGTTGTAGCTTTATGGTTAGTAACGAAGACATATACAAATCAATCTCCAATAACGGTTTTGAAGATGCCACGTTGCAACTTATTGATCAATTTATAAATGACATACAAAATGGAACCCAAGACTTTTATCGATTCAATCAACAAGAGCATGCAGGACTCTGCAAGGGAGGTTCGCCTCTCATTGGGGCGTCCATCGTCGCAGACTACGCGCGAGCAAGCCTTACAACAGGTGGAAATGCTGAGAGCCGCCAAAGAAAACCAACAAATTGGCAGATAGACGAACTGCAAGAACAACTTATTGAACAATGGGCCAAAAGCGTAAAATTATGGGTTCAAGATTCTGAAAGAATAATTATAGACACTTTTGGTCCAATGATTGCTCAAGGTGCAGAATCTAAAGTTTATTATAGAGATGGTGACACTTCGGTAGTGAAAGAACGTACATCAATCTATTCGACCACTCAAAAGGCACTTGATTCCATTATTCTACACAACTATCTGTTTCCTGAAACAGCCATGCGAGTAATTGGATTCACACGTGATAGTGACGGATTATTACGGACTATTCTTACTCAACCATATGTTCGTTGCCTGCGTTTGGCGACTAAAGAAGAGATAGATAAACTTGTAATGGCAAAAGGTTTCCACGACAATTGGTCTGGTAAAGGAGTCAATTATGCCTCTGAGCGATTGTTGCTGGAGGACATGCATCCAGCCAACGTTTTCATCGATGACGTAAGCAATAGTCCAATATGCATTGATTGCATTGTAAAATTCACATAAAGAGACAAAAGTTTTTATAATTGTAAATTAAACACCCCTGTGGCTATTGAGAGTCGCAGGGGTGTTTTGTGTGTGATTGGTAGAACCTCACCGATTAATTTTTTCCTAAAAGGATGTCGTAGACTGCAGTGACGTCGGCACTTGTGACAAAGCCGTCGCCGTTGACGTCGGCAGTGGTTTCGAAGGTGTTGTCAATGCCGAGCAAAACGTCATAGATGGCAGTGACATCGGCACTTGTTACGAAACCGTCGCAGTTCACATCACCATAGCCCCCAGCAGGTGCGTCGGCGACCATAGAAATCTTAAAGTTGTGGAGCAACAGCCATCCGTAACCTGCCACACTGGTGCAGTGGAAGCCAAAGTAATAAACCCCTGTTTGAGCGGGAACAATGGCATCGTTGCTATAAGTATTGGAAACCGGTGTATTAAGAATGATGTGGTCGAAAATCTTGTCGTATTCATCAACCTTCATTCCCTTGCCATAGGCCACGTCCATGTAATCAACATCGTTAGACACGGCAGTGTTGGCATCAAACTCAATTTTGTAAGTAGCGCCACGCTTGAGGTTAATGGGAGGAGAGAGCAGCCAGTCGTCGGCATCAACGGTCTTAGAGTTATAAAACGATGCCCGTCCGCCACCAGAGTAAGAACTCGACCATTTCCATACAGTTCCGTCGTTGTTGTTGTCGAGGATGGTGAGCAGGTTGAAGCTTGCAGCAGTGTTGAAGTTGTTGATGTAAGGCACGTCGAGTGCGGGCCCCACAACCGCCTTGTTAGACTCGGCGGCATCACCTTTCACATTGTGATGAACAGCCTCCACCTTATATTGATAAGGAGCGAGAGTTGCCGGATCGAAGTCCTCGCCGAAAGCTGTCTCGGCTATACCCTCGGCAACAAGCACGTTGTCGGGCAAGCGATATACATTATAGGTAAGAGCCTCGCTATCAAGTTCTATGCCGTGGATGCCCTGTGTGGGAGCAGTCCAAGAGACGAGACTCTGCTTGGTGTCGTAATCATAGTCGAAGAGAACATTGGTGGGAGCAAGAGGAGTCTCGGCACCGACGTAGACCTGAACCTTCGCCTCGGGGCTGTTGCCCACCTCGTTGGAAACGACAACGACAAACTCCACATTGCCCATTGGCGAAGTGACCTGTGCCTGAACACTGGCACCTGCCTCAACTGTGCCCATGGCAACTTGCTCGCCATTGGCGGTGATGATATAGTTGAGCGTGCCTGTCAATGGGTCGCCGGCATAAGTAGTGGTGGGAGCGGTGAACGAAACAGTTCCAGTAGTTGAAGAACCGTCGAAGCTGGCTGCAAGATTGGAGACGGCAGCTGGAGCATCGTCCTGGGCAAGAGGTTCCTCTACATAGAGATTTACGAGCCATGAATTGTCAGGGGTCTGCATGAGTTGAGTGGCCGAAACCGAACCAATGTTGGCGTTAATTTCATAGAGGTAGCACTTCTGGTCGTTGAGCACCACAGCCCAATAGAACTTGCCTGTGCGCTTGTCGAAGGTCATAGTGCTGGGGTTGGGCGAGATATTGTCGATGCCTAAATCGCCAAGAGGCATGACTTCAATCTCGTTGCCGCTGCCCACATTGGCAGTGCTGATGGCATAGAGCCAGCCGTCTTCGCCCACTCCGTAAAGAATGCCCTGGTCGTTGCAGGCAATGGCTGCCATTGGTATAGAGGCATTGCCGAGGATTGTGCGAGTGGGAGTGCTGGTCGAGAAGTCGATTAAGGCGAGCTTGCGGTTCACCACTTGCCAACTCATGTTGAAATTATAGAAAATGCCATAGTTCTTGCCGGTGACGGGGTCGTGAGCCATGCCACAGCTCGAGATATAATTTCGGTCCATGTCGCCAAGTGTCACACCCAGGGTGCGCTCCCAAGTTTCCATGTCATACTCCACATGGTAGAGCACATAGGTGTTGGTTTGATCGAAGTCGTCCCACACGGTCTTGAAATGAATACCCTTCATCTTGCCGTCCTCATAGACAGCACCGCCCAACGGAGCCTGGAAAACGTCCTGTCCCTCGGTGAGCTTTGAGAGAGAGGCATTGGCAATGTCAAACTCGTAGATGCCCTCCTTGTTGTTATTCATAGTCCATGAGTCGGCCTTCACCACGCCGCACAGGAATTTGGGAGAATAGTCCCTTGCTTGCGCCAGCAGGCAACCAGTCATCACCATAAGCGCAAAAATCAATGTCTTAGTTGTTTTCATGTAACTTGTGTATTATGTATTTAGTAAATTTGGGCACAAAATTACGTATTACTTTTCATAAATAAAAAAGAAATTTGTCATTGCGCGAAATTCTAATTAAATTTGCAAGAAAAATCAACAAAGCTCATTCGATGAAGAAACGATATGCGATAATAGTTGCCGGAGGCAGTGGCAAGCGTTATGGCAGTGAGTTGCCCAAGCAGTTCCTGCCACTCAATGGCAAGGCGGTGCTCATGCACAGCATAGAGAAATTTGACACGGCAGGCGCCAAAGTAGTGGTAGTACTTCCCGCCGAGCATCAGGAGATGTGGCTGACGATGTGCAAAGAGGGCAATTTTCCTGTAACCCACATTGTTGCCAATGGCGGCAAGACCCGTTTTGAGTCGGTCAAAAACGGCATTTCGGCAATCGAAGAGCTTGCCGACGGCGATCTCGTGGCAGTCCACGACGGCGTGCGTCCAATGGCAAGTGTAGAACTGATAAACCGCTGCTATGAGACAGCCCATGCCACAGGCAGTGCGATACCCGTAACAAGAGCCACCGACTCGATAAGACAGGTCATGGCCGACGGCAGCTCGTGCCAGCTGCTCAGGTCATCGCTACGAGCAGTGCAGACACCTCAGACCTTCCGCGCCGAGTTGCTTCGCGGGGCCTATGACGTTGAGGAATCACCCTTATTTACCGATGATGCCAGCGTGGTTGAAAATGCAGGTCATCAAGTGACACTTGTTGAGGGCGAAACAACCAATATAAAGATAACAACACCCATCGACATGATTGTCGTGAGTGAGCTGATGAGGAACGCCAATAGTTGATTAGAAATTAGCAATAATGGAACGGCTTGCCAAGACCGACATACAATTCCTTCCCGGCGTGGGACCCCAGCGTGCCAAGCTGCTTGGAAATGAGCTTGACCTACACTCATTCCATGACCTGCTCTACTATTTCCCATTTCGCTACATTGACCGTTCTACAATTCACAAAATAAGCGATTTACAGGGCGAAATGCCTTACATTCAGCTCAAAGGTCGCTTCCTCTCCTTTGCTCCACAAGGCGAGGGTGCCCGGCGTCGCCTTAACGCCTTGTTCACCGACGGCACCGGCACCATAGAGGTAGTGTGGTTCAACCGTGTAAAATATATCATGGACAGCTATCACACCGGCAAGGAATACATCCTCTTTGGCAAGCCCACAATCTACAAAGGCCATTACAACATAGCCCACCCCGAGGTAGACCCTTACAAACCAGAGGCGATGAACCGCGGACTCGTGGGCGTGTACACCCTCACCGAGAAGATGCACACACGCAACTTCACCACCCGCGCGATGCAAAAAATCGTGAAGTCGCTACTTGAGCATCATTTAGTGCAAAGCATCAAGGAGACTTTGCCCCAATCGATTATCGACAAATATCACCTCATGCCCCTGCGTGATGCACTCGTCAATGTTCATATTCCCAAAAGCATTCCACTGCTGCAACAGGCACAGCGCCGGCTTAAGTTTGAGGAGCTGTTCTTCCTGCAAATGAATATCCTCAAGTACATCAAGGGACGCAACGCTCAGGTGCCCGGATTTGTGTTCACGCAAGTGGGTGAGCATTTCAACAACTTCTACAAGAGCCACCTGCAATTTCCACTCACGGGAGCGCAAAAACGCGTGATAAAAGAGATACGCCACGACATGGGCAGCGGACGGCAGATGAATCGATTGCTCCAGGGCGACGTGGGCAGCGGCAAGACAATAGTGGCTTTCATGACGATGCTGCTTGCCGCCGACAACGGCTACCAAGCGTGCATCATGGCACCCACCGAGATTCTTGCCACCCAGCACTATGAGAGCATCGGCG
>CAMJZF010000072.1 GCA_946410125.1 uncultured Prevotellaceae bacterium
ACGACCGCCTCTTTGAGGACCAGCTCATGCAGCTTGCCGATGCCATCATCGACGGTGGCTATTACACCGACTATGCCTGCTCGTTCTACAGCGAGAACATTGGCAAGCCACTTGACCCTGAGCGAGAAAATCAGAACTGGTGCGGTGCCGGCAAGATGCTGGCAGTGGATGCCGCAGGAATGTTCTACCCCTGCACCCGTTTCGCCGGCTACTCGCTGCGAGAGAAAAAGCCCATCATCATAGGCAACGTGCGCGACGGCATCGACAAGAACAAGCTACGCCCGTTCCTCACCCTCGACCGCATGACGCAAAGCCCCGACATGTGCAAGACTTGCGAGGTGGCAAGCGGCTGTGCCTGGTGCCAGGGCGAGAACTACGACGCTGCCGCAACAAGCACCGTCTACCAGCGCGCCACTGCCATCTGCCTGATGCACAAGGCAAGAGTGAGATCCAACAACTACTATTGGAACCGCCTCTACCGCAAGCTCGAGCTTGAAGGCGAGCGCGAGCAGTATGAGAAGAATAAACGTGAAGTGAAACCTGTTGATTGCTAAAGAACTATGCTACAATATTTAGTTATATTACTCGACGACACGAGCACAAGCTACTGTCACTATGGGGTGAATAAGAAGGAGCGCAGGCTCATCTTGCTCGACCATCTGCGCCAGGGCATTCGCTTCGGCATGGTGGAGAACCTGATGATTCAGTTTGTCTACCCCGACTATGCTCTGCCACAGGAATATCTCGACGTGATTGATACTATCGACCACAGCAACATCAAGCCAATGGCAGTCCTCGACAATGACACCGACATTGTGGTGCTCGATGGTTGGGGCAACGATGCCTCTAAACTGAAAGACGCAGTGGTGGCACTGCGCACAAGTTGGAAACAGCTCAATGAGAACCACGGCAAGCTCAAGGACCTGCTCGCCGTGGTGCAACGCCTCAACGTGGTGATTACCGACGTGGAGCGCATGAGCGACAGCGACCGTGAGCAGTACAAGGAGGTGCTGGCATCGTTGAGCAAGGATGTGGAAGCACTCTATGTTGATGGCAAGTCGCCACAGCTCAACCTGCTCACCGACCGCATGATGCTCACTGCGATGAACAACTGCGATGCCGGCGACTCAACTATCACACTTGCACCAAACGGCAAATTCTACACGTGCCCAGCCTTCTATTATGAAAACGAGGGCGACAGCGTGGGCGATGTAGAGAATGGTCTTGACATCAAGAACAAGCAGCTCTACCGTCTCGACCATGCCCCAATTTGCCGCAAGTGTGACGCTTGGCAATGCCGCCGCTGCACTTGGCTCAACCGCAAGACCACCCTCGAGGTCAACACGCCAAGTCATGAGCAGTGCGTGGCAGCCCACCTTGAGCGCAACGCCTCGCGCGACCTCATGCTCTCACTGCGCAGCAAGGGCACATTCCTGCCCGACAAGGAAGAAATCAAGGAATTAACCTATCTCGACCCATTCGAGATAGCAACTCAATGGAAATAAACCGAAGATATGACACGCAAATTAGTAGGTCAGGTAACACCTGAGGAGAAAAACGAGATTCAGGCGCTCTTTGAGCGTCGCAACGGACTAAACGAGCTGGCTAAAGTGCTCACTGCCGACAATGCCGAGCTTTATGAGAAGCTCGTGACCGACATGGGCGAGACAGGCACCAAGTTCCAAAACTGGTGGGACAGGATGTCGCAGAAGTACAACTGGGAAAGCTCACCCAACGGCAACTGGGAAATCAACTTCGACACCTGCGAAATATTCCTTGTGGAGCAGTAATAACAACTGGCTCTCTGTCACGGCACCGCTTCACGCGGCTTTTGTCAATGTGGGCAACTGTACTGTTCTACACGGCTTTTGTCAATGTGGGCAACGGCACCGCCGTTTGCCTAAAAAACTAACAACTAAAAACTAACAACTAATGACTCTATTAATGATAGGAACCACCGAGCTGCTGCTGGTCGCAGGACTGGCTCTGCTGCTCTTTGGTGGCAAGAAACTGCCCGAGATGATGAAGGGCATGGGACAAGGTGTGAAAAGCTTCAAGGAAGGGCTAAACTCTCCAACCGAGGAGCCTCAAAAGGAGGAGAACCCTGCCGACGAAGCACAACCTGAGCAACCTGCCGCGACACAGGAAACCGCCACACCCGAGCAATGAGCAAGGGCGACAATGGGGGCATGATGACCTTCGGGGGGCATCTTGAGGTAATGCGCAATATGCTCTTCCGCATCATTGCTGTGGCGCTGGCGTTTGCGGTCACGATTTTCTGCTTCCGTCAGGCTACCTTCGACATACTGCTCGCACCGGGCAGCAGCGACTTTGCCACCTATCGTGGCATTGAGCGCCTGTGTGCCTGGTTGGGAATTAATTTCCACTTCGAGCCATTTAAAATCACCCTTATCAACACTGAGTTGTCAAACCAGTTCATGACCCACCTCTCCACATCGGTCATACTGGGGCTGCTGTGTGCCTCGCCCTACATCGTGGTGGAGCTGTTCCGCTTCATCACGCCAGCCCTCTACGACAATGAGCGGCGCTACTCGGTGTCGGTCACAGTAATCATCTACCTGCTGTTCATGGCTGGTGTGGTGATGAACTATTACATCCTTTTCCCCTTTGCATTGCGCTTCCTGGGCACTTATCAAGTGGACGCGAGCGTGGTGAACCAAATCAACATCTCGTCCTATATCTCCACATTCACCACCCTCACTTTCATGATGGGACTCGTGTTTCAGATACCAGTGATTTCATTCTTCCTCGCCAAGATGGGCATCCTCGATGGCGACACCATGGCTCGCTATCGACGTCATGCAATCATCGTTATTGCACTCGTGGCGGCCATTATCACACCGCCCGACCTGTTCACCTTGTTCCTGGTGGCAATTCCCATGTATGGTCTTTACGAAGTGAGCATCATCATCGTCAGGAAAATTGAAGGTAAAAAAGAGGAACCCGAATCAGGTTTTTAATATTGCTTGATAATATAATAAGGCACTAACTTTGCTTTAGCAATAAAGCAAAGCGCTCATTGACATACTGCCACCCAACATGCGAGTCAAGTGATGCAAGTGAGTCAAGTGAGTCATCTGAGTCATGCGATTCATGTCCTTGCCTGAAAATAGTTTTTGTCCCACTTGTCCCATCTGTCCCACTTGTCCCATTTGTCTCATCTGTCCCACGATTTCCGGCGACAGCTACCTCTCCCCTTGAGGGGGGAGACCGAGAGGGGGCTACCTGTGTGCTTGTGTCCTCTTGTCTCTCCTGTCTTTTTTGGTTATTTGTGGTCAATTCACGGTAATTTGTGTTGAAGAAAAAACGCGCGCAGCCAGCTTCTCCCCTTGAGGGGGAGAACGAGAGGGGGCTACCATTATCCAACCGATCCCTTTGATTCCATTAATTCCTTTAATTGTCCCACTTGTTTCGCTGTTTTTTTGTGAATTGAAAAATATTAATTAATTTTGCCCTGTGAATTAAAAAGAAAATAAAGATAACTCAATAAATTATGGATTCTCAGCAATTAAACAAACTCAAGCAAGACGAGAATGGCTTGCTGACCTATGAGTACATTGCCAATAACATATATAATGGTGTGGAAGACGTTATGGATGAGCTAATTGACAACATGATTGCCGTTGACAAGACCGGTCAGTTTGTCGTAAGCACCGCTCGTTATCTCAACGCTATCGACAAAGATAAATTTGCCCCCCACATCGACCGGCTCATCAAGGCCGCTATTGTTGCCGATCGCGAGAGGTCCTATCTCCCCGACCTTGCCGCATCGATTTGGGGCAATGACTACAAGGAAAAGGCTTCACAACTCTCGGCTATCGATGACAATTTCCGTCGCATCTATAAGCGTCTTTATCCCATAGGCATTTAACAACTCTCGACCATGAAGTTAAAGAAAAATACCAAGATATTGGCGGTAGTAGCCATGGCAGCTATAGCAATAGTTGCCATGATGACAAGTTTCACCAACACCGAGACCTCCCCAACTAATATGGACCACTGCACAAAAGTACTTCTTGAGACAACCTTTGGCGATATTGAAATAGCTCTGTATAACGAAACTCCAAATCATCGTGACAACTTCATCAAGCTGGTAAAAGACGGAGTCTATGATGGCGTTCTGTTTCACAGAGTGATAAAAGATTTCATGATACAAACCGGGGACCCCAAATCAAAGACTGTCGACATTGATGACCTGCTGGGAGAAGGAGGCCCCGGCTATGATATAGATGCCGAGATTGTATATCCCAAATACTATCACAAGCGTGGAGTGCTTGCTGCAGCGCGCCAGAGCGATGATGTAAATCCTGAGCGCAAGAGTTCGGGTTCGCAATTCTATATTGTTACAGGGCACGTCTTTTCCACTAATCAGCTGGATAAGATGCAGCAGCGCCTTGCCGACCAGGAAAAGGCGGGCATCATGCAATCGCTGGTAAAAGAGCGCATGAGCGAGATTGTGGCACTGCAATCTAGGGGCGACACGGCAGCATTGGTGACCCTTCAGAACGAGCTGATAGAGCGCACCGAAGGCATTTATGCCAAGAATCCTGTTGCATTCACCGCCGAACAAATAAGAGACTATAGCACGATAGGTGGAACTCCTCATCTTGATGGGAAATACACGGTGTTTGGAGAGGTTCTTAAGGGTATGGACGTTGTTGATAAAATCCAGAACGTAAACACTAACAGCAAAGACCGCCCTGTTGACGACATTAAAATTATCAAAGCTTCAATCCTGAAATGATTGAGTTTAGGAGCCATCGTCTGTCTAATGGTTTAAGGATAATCCATCACTATGACGCGACCACACGAATGGTTGCCGTTAACTTGCTGTATGACGTGGGCTCGAGCGATGAGAATCCCGCAAAGACAGGGCTTGCCCACCTCATGGAGCATCTCATGTTCTCGGGCACAACCAACTTTGCAAAATATGACGAAATGCTGCAGCGCGCCGGTGGTGACAGCAATGCGTGGACCAATATCGATGTCACCAACTACTACGATATTTTGCCTGCGCATAATGTGGAAACGGCATTATGGCTCGAAAGCAACAGGCTGGTAAACCTTAACCTTACCGATGAGAATATCGAGATTCAAAAGAATGTCGTTGTTGAGGAATTCAAGCAGCGATACCTCAACCAGCCATACGGTGACATATTGCACCTGATGCATGGTCTGGCTTATACCGTCCATCCTTATAGATGGCCAACAATAGGGCTTGACGTGGAAACTATCAATGCTTTCACCCCTGCCGATGTAAAAGATTTTCACAAGCGTTTCTACTCAATAGGAAATTTGGTGCTGTGCGTCTCGGGCAACATCTCGTTTGACAAAGCCGTTGCGCTTGTCGAGAAATGGTTTGGTGACATTTCTCCGTCGGGACAGGTTGCGCGAAACCTGCCTCAGGAACCTGAGCAGCAGGACCCGAGATTCCTCTCTCACAAGTGCGATGTCCCTTATAACATGATTTTTCGTGTTTATCACATGTGTGGACGATGCCATGACGATTATCCTGCAACCGACCTTATAAGCGATGTCTTGGGCAATGGTCAGTCTTCGCGCTTTTACCGTGAGTTGATACAGCGCACCAGCATGTTTGCCGACATCGATGCGTCGGTGCTTGGCTCTCGCGATCCGGGACTGTTTTATATCAGGGCACGCTTGACGCAGGGGGTGGCACTTGATGCTGCCAACAGGGCTATTGATGACGTGTTGAGCAATCTCATCGAAGGCGGCACAACACAAGACGAAATTGACAAATGTGTCAACAAGTATTTGTCTAACAAGTTGTTTGAGAATGTAGGCTATGCAGAGAAGGCTGTGTCGTTGTGCAGTCATGAACTGCTGTGGGGAGCCAATGGCATCAATGCTGAGAATGAAAGATACCGCGATGTTGACACCGGCAAGTTGCAGACCGTTGCCTCTCGGCTCTTTAAAGAGAGTAACTGCTCTACGATTTTTTACGGTCCTGATGCATGAGCAATGAGATTGCATTTTACAGTATTATTTATCTTGAAATGACAAAAAAAGGGTGTTTATAAAAAAAAACACTCTTTTTATTTCTCTATATGACAAAAAAGCACTATTTTTGGAGTTAAAATTTAAAAATAGGTTTTTTTACCTTTAAAAAATTGTTTATTATGGTAACGCGTGAAATGTCGGAATCGAATGTAAATATCGAGAAAGACGTAACTCTAAATGCTGAATCTGAGGCTGTTAAGGTCGCAGAAACAGTTGAAAACAAATCTACCCAGGAGAATGATGAGGTAGCAGTTGATAATCAAGTTGAAAACCAGGAAACAGCTCCCGAGGCAACTCCCGAACCAGCAAAGCAACAGGAAACAGCCACATTGCAGGAAGATGAGCTTCAAGCCGAAGAGCAATCTCAAGAGCCTGCTGCAGAGGAAACTCATGAGGCTGAACCTGAAATTGAGGAATTGCCTAAGGTTGATTATTCTTCTCTTGACAAGGCACAGCTTGTTGAGGAACTTGAAAAACTGTTGACTCGTCCTGTAGATAGTGTAAAGGAACAAGTGGCTCAAATTAAAGCTGCCTTCTTTGCCATTCGCAAGGAAGAAGTTGCCAAAGAAAAGGCCGAGGCAATCGAGAATGGTGAAGATGAAGCCAACTTCGAGGCTAAGGAAGATGAGCTTGAGAGCAAGCTCAAAGGGTTACTTGTTGACTTTAAAGAGAAGCGCGCTGAGTATAATGCCGAGCAAGAAGCCGTAAAACAGGCCAATCTTGAAAAGAAACAAGCTATCATCGATGAGATAATATCTATCTCTCAAGATCCTGATAATATCAATCGTCAGTTTACTCATGTACAGCAACTTCAGCAAGAGTTCAAAGCTATTGGTGAAGTGCCATCGACAAGCACAACCGATGTGTGGAAGAGCTATCAGCAAGCTATTGAGAACTTCTATGACTTGCTTAAGATGAACAAGGAGCTGCGCGACTATGACTTCAAGAAAAACCTTGAAATCAAGCAACAGCTTTGTGAGGATGCCGAGGCTCTTGATGAAGAGACCGATGTGATTGCAGCTTTCAAGAAACTGCAAGCGCTGCACGACAAGTGGAGAGAGACCGGTCCTGTTGCCAAAGAGATAAGGGAGCAGCTGTGGGCACGATTTAAGACAGCATCTTCGGTAATTAACAAGAAGCACCAGGCTTTCTTTGAGAATCGCAAGGCCGCTGAGAAGGAAAATGCCGACGCCAAGACTGCATTGTGCGAGGAAATAGAGAAAATCGAAACCGATGGATTGAAGACTTATGCCGCTTGGGATGAAGTTACCAAGCAGATTATCGCTCTTCAGGAAGAATGGAAGAAGCTTGGCTTTGCTTCTCGCAAGGTGAATACAGCTCTCTTTGCCCGCTTCCGCAAGTCGTGCGACGATTTCTTTGCCAAGAAAGCCTTGTTCTTCAAGTCGATGAAGGAAGAGCTTGCTGCCAATCTTGCCAAGAAGAACGAATTGTGCGAGAAGGCCGAAGCTCTGAAAGACTCTACCGATTGGAAGGCAACAACCGATGCCCTCATCGCTTTGCAGAAAGAATGGAAGACCATTGGCCCTGTTGTCAAGAAGCACAGCGATGCAGTGTGGAAACGCTTTATCAGTGCCTGTGACTATTTCTTTGAGGAGAAGAAGAAGCAGACTTCAAGCCAGCGCTCGATAGAGCATGACAACCTAAAGGCAAAGAAAGAGGTAATAGCCCAGATTAACGCAATACTTGAGGCCGAAGAGACCGAAGATGCACCTCAAAAGATTCGTGAATTAATGTCGAAATGGCAATCAATAGGTCATGTGCCTTATAAGGAGAAAGATAAAATCTACGCTAATTATAAGGAGGCTATTGACAAGGCATTCGAGAAGTTTGACATGAAGGCATTCCGTGCCCGTTTGTCTAACTTTGAGAACTCAATCAGCCAGTCGGGGAGTGACAAGGTTTATCACGAGCGTGAGAGACTGGTTAGAGCATTTGAGCAAAAGAGCAATGAGCTTAAGACCTACGAGAATAACATGGGATTCTTCACTGCACGTTCCAAGGACGGCAACAGCATTGTCAAGGAAATGGAGCGCAAGATTGCCAATCTCAAGGACGAAATCTCTTTGCTTGAGCAGAAAATCAAAATCATTGACGAAAAAATTTAATGAACCGTCACACTCTACTCTCTGTGCCTTAAATTGTTAAAGGTGCAGAGAGTAGTTGTAACCTTATTTTTTTAATCAGCTTGAATTGAAAACCAGAGGACGATATGGCCATTTCATAAGGTGGATTTTCATTGTTATTGATTTTATTGTCCTTAATGCATCTTATTTTCTTGTTTGCTATTGGACAAATCAACAACATGAGCCTTTCTTTGGAAAACAGGTGTGGTTGATTCTGAACTTGGCGTTTGGAATAGTGGTTTATGTGCTCAGCTCTTTGCACGACAAGCGAGTTGTGTATATCGACCGTGTGCTTATCCATCTTGTCAAGAATGTGTTGCTCCACATGGTTGTTTTCCTGATGCTTGTGTCGTTTATTGATGCATTGCCGTCATGGAGGGTTATCGTCACTTTGTATGTAGTATTTGCTGCGGCTCTTGCCCTGTGGTGGATAATTTCGCGAAAATTGCTCAAGTGGTACCGTAGCAAGGGCTATAACTACCGCCGTATTGCTATAATAGGCGGTGGTTCATCGGGAGCTGGAGTCAGGCTTATTCGTCAACTTATGGAAGACCAGGGCTATGGCTATCATATTGTAGGCTTCTTTGATGAAGAGCCAATAAAAGATATTCCGAATTATAAAGGTGGAATAGGCGAACTCGAGAACTTTATAAATGAGAATATAATTGATGAGATATATTGTGCGGTGCCCGAGAACGAAAAGAATGAGCTTCAGCACATTATTAATCTTGCCGAGCGCAATGCCATCGATTTTTTCTATGTGCCACAGTTCAGCAAGTACATCTCAAGGAGGTTTGAGATTGACACCTTTGGTTCGGTGCCGGTTATGTCAATCCATCCTTTGCCACTTAATAATCCACTTAATAAAGCGGCAAAGAGGGCTTTGGATTTAGTTGTCTCATCAATAGTTCTGTTGCTCTCGCCAATCCTTTTTTTGCCAATCGCCATTGGTGTGAAACTATCGTCACCAGGCCCTGTTTTCTTTAGGCAAGAACGCACAGGTTATCGTGGAAAGTCGTTTAAATGCCTTAAGTTTCGTTCCATGAGAGTCAATGACGAGAGCGATTCCCTGCAGGCGACCAAGGATGACCCGCGCAAGACGAAATTTGGCAATCTCCTAAGAAAGACAAGCCTTGACGAGCTCCCTCAGTTCATTAATGTGTTCAAGGGCGAAATGTCGATTGTGGGTCCAAGGCCACACATGGTTCAACAAACTCAGGAATATAGTGAGTTGATAGATAAGTACATGCTTCGACACACGATAAAGCCAGGAATTACCGGCTGGGCACAGGTAAATGGTTTTAGGGGGCCTACCGATGAGTTGTGGAAAATGGAGCGGAGGGTTGAGCTTGACGTGTGGTACGCCGAGAACTGGAACTTCATGTTGGACATTAAAATCATGTTCTTGACCGTCATCAATGCCATTTTAGGTGATAAAAATGCTTTGTGATAGCTATGGCTTTTTCTACGGCCAAAATCAACCTTATGAAAATGAAAAACACTCAATAGTCCCTTTTTTCGGTCAATTTATTAACAATTGAAAGAAAATTATCTTGAATCTTTGTTGCACTCAAGTTTTTTTTCTACTTTTGTATGTTTTTTTGGAGAACTATGGCAAATGAGTTGCAACAGACATTGGCACGCATTATCAACAAGAGTAATATCTTGGTTGAAAAATATCATGCGCTTGAAAACGCTAATGCAATGCTCGCCAATGAGAACAAGCAACTTCTTGAAGATATAGAGCAAATGAAGAAAGACAACGAGCAGATGCATCAAGAAATTGAGTATCTAAAAATGGCTCGTGTGTTAGCTCCCAATCTTGATGATGTGGCAAGTGCAAGAGCCACAATCTCCAAACTGGTGCGGGACATTGACAAATGCATCTCTCAACTAAATGAATGATGCAGGATTATGGCAACTGAAGACAACAATTTAAACATATTAATAAGAATTGCCGACGTTGAGCCAATAGCGCTAACGATTCCAAGCAATGAAGAAGAAGGCTACCGAGAAGCCGAGAAACTTGTCAACACCTTATGGAACAAATGGATTGACAAGTTTGATGGCGACAATTCTTCTCAACGGGTTATGGCAATGGTTGCATTCCAGTTTGCACGGCTTTATTCTAAGTCGTATAATCAAAATGTCGCTGTGAACAACTTTCTGGCAACATTTGAGCAAAAGCTTAATGATGTTGTCTTGAAGATATAAGACCATGTTGCGATGATGTTGAAGTAAATAAATACTTCAAACAACGCATTGCAATGTGCTGTATATATTGAAATTAACAGGTTCCTGCACTTCTTACGCAAGTAAAACTTCAGGCATGGAGTTTGGTCTTGCTGTGAGTGGTGCACTTTTTATTTAATAAATAAATTTATCAATAAATGAATATTTTAATTTACATTGCAGTAGCAATCGTGTCGCTCGTAATTGGCGCAGTAATAGCAAGTTTTATTTCTCGAAAAAGCGCCAAATCTCATGCTAATACGATTGTTGAAAAGGCTAAATTAGAAGCCGAGGTGCTTAAGAATAACGAGGTTCTCAAAGGTAAGGAAGAAGGACTTGCCATAAAGAGCGAAAGCGAGAAACAGGCCAATGCACGATTAGCAAAGGTGCAATCGAGCGAAGCCAAACTTAAGCAGCGTGAAATTCAAGTTAATCAGCAGCAACAGGAGTTGCAACGCAAGAAGAATGAAACTGAAGCCTTAAAAGTTAATCTTGACAATCAGATTGCTGTACTCGAGGATCGCAAAAAAGAAGTCGACAAGATGGAAATGAA
Organism: uncultured Prevotellaceae bacterium; assembly: GCA_946410125.1. Classification (GTDB taxonomy): domain Bacteria; phylum Bacteroidota; class Bacteroidia; order Bacteroidales; family Muribaculaceae; genus Sodaliphilus. The sequence continues at coordinate 10,972 of CAMJZF010000072.1, forward strand.
GGTTCGCGATACCTTAGAGCATGTTAGTGGTCTCTCGGCCGAGGAGGCTAAAGAAAAGCTGGTTGAATCGTTGAAGGACGAGGCCAAGACTGCTGCGGCAAGTTATATCAACGATATAATGGATGATGCCAAGCTAACTGCCAATAAGGAGGCTAAACGCATTATTGTCACCACTATACAACGTGTTGCCACCGAAACTGCCATAGAGAATGCGGTTACAGTATTCCACATCGACAATGATGAGATGAAGGGACGCATAATTGGCCGTGAGGGACGCAACATCAGGGCTCTTGAGGCTGCAACAGGTATTGAGATTATTGTTGATGATACACCCGAGGCAATCGTGCTTTCAAGCTTTGACCCTGTTCGTAGAGAGATTGCTCGCCTGGCTTTGCATCAACTTGTTGCCGATGGACGCATTCACCCTGCTCGCATCGAGGAGGTGGTAGCCAAAGTGCGCAAGCAGGTCGAGGAAGAGATCATTGAAACAGGTAAACGCACAGCAATCGACCTTGGCATTCATGGCTTGCATCCCGAGTTGATAAGATTGATAGGCAAGATGAAGTACCGTTCAAGCTACGGTCAAAACCTATTGCAGCACTCACGTGAAACCGCCAACCTTTGTGCCGTGATGGCAAGTGAACTTGGCTTGAATCCCAAGAAAGCACGCCGGGCAGGATTGTTGCATGATATTGGCAAAGTGCCCGATGATGAGCCAGAATTGCCACATGCACAACTGGGTATGAAACTTGCTGAAAAGTTTAAGGAGAAAGCCGACATTTGCAATGCCATAGGTGCTCACCATGATGAGGAAGAGGCAACAAGCCTTTATGCGCCCATCGTTCAAGTGTGTGATGCAATTTCAGGTGCCCGTCCTGGAGCCCGTCGCGAGGTGGTTGAGGCTTACATTAAGCGTCTCAACGACTTGGAGCACTTGGCAATGTCCTATCCTGGAGTCGTTAAGACCTATGCTATCCAGGCTGGTCGTGAATTGCGTGTGATTGTTGGTGCCGACAAGATTACCGACGAGGAGACCGAGAAACTCTCGACCGAGATAGCTCAAAAGATTCAAGACGAGATGACCTATCCGGGACAAGTGCGCATCACTGTAATACGCGAGACACGTGCAGTAAGCTTTGCTAAATAATTGAGATGAGCATCATGGATGACATTAATCAATTAAATACTCAAGAAAATATCGACACCACAGCCTGTGTGACTTGTAATGGGCAATGCGGCTGCGCTCATGACTGCCGGTCTAATCTCGACAGTTACAACTGGCTTAAAGATGTGCCTGGTGGGAAAAATGACTTTGACATCGTTGAAGTGCATTTTAAAAACACTCGGCGTGGCTTTTATCGCAACAGCTCAAGGCTTGACCTGAAGCAAGGCGATATTGTTGCAGTTGAGGCCAATCCCGGGCATGACATAGGCACAGTGGCACTGACTGGCAACTTGGTTAAGCTGCAAATGAAGCGCACGCGCCTGCGTCCTGATGCCGAGATTCTTCGTGTTTTCCGTAAAGCTAAGCCCAACGACCTTGAGCGATTCAAGCAGGCTAAAGCTAAAGAAATAGATACGATGATTCGTTCCAGGCAGATTGCAAAGGATTTAGGCTTGGAAATGAAAATCGGCGATGTGGAGTATCAAGGAGATGGCAACAAGGCTATATTCTATTACATTGCCGATGGGCGAGTTGATTTCAGGCAGCTTATCAAGGTTCTCGCCGATGTCTTTAAGATTCGTGTTGAGATGAAGCAGATTGGAGCAAGACAAGAGGCAGGACGAATAGGAGGCATTGGGCCTTGTGGCAGGCCCCTCTGTTGCGCAAGCTGGATGAGCACGTTTGTGTCGGTTGCGACAGGTGCGGCTCGTTATCAGGACATTTCACTGAACCCTCAAAAACTTGCAGGTCAGTGTGCAAAGCTCAAGTGTTGCATCAACTTTGAAGTAGACACCTATGTCGAGGCTTCTAAATCATTGCCTCGCAGGGATATAGTGCTTGAGACCAAGGATAAGACTTACTATCATTTTAAGACCGATATGCTGAAGAGAGAGATTACCTACTCTACCGAAAAAGGTGTCCCTACCGATCTCGTGACAATCTCTCCCGAGCGTGTTGAAGAGGTTGCAGAACTCAATAAGCAAGGCTTTCAACCTGAGCGGTTGCAGGAGTCGGATATTGAAGTGGACTTTGAACGCTCAGCTTATGGCGACCTCGTTGGTCAAGATAGTATAAATCGTTTTGACAAGGCAAAGAAAAAGAAGAAAAAGAAAAATAAGCCCAATAAATCGCAGGCCAATCAGCCTCCCAAAGCTGCTCAGCCAAAGCAACGCCAACATTTTGATGAGAACGAGAACCGCCGTCAAGCTCGTGAACGCAATAAAGCAGACCAATTCATAGGTCAGCGTGAGTTCCGCCCACGTCGCAACGACAATCTGCCCCCAAGACCAAATAGACGACCTGAACGACGTCAACGCAATAATGTTCAATAAAGTAAATATGGTCGCAAAGTATAACGATGCCCATAAGAATACG
>CAMJZF010000073.1 GCA_946410125.1 uncultured Prevotellaceae bacterium
CAAGTTCCTCAAAGGGGTCTATGTAGGGGCAACCGAAGACCTCAAAGATGAGCAAATATTTATCACTTCTTCTAAAGTAACCGAGAATTATACTATTGCTATCTTGGAAGTTGATAAAGATTATTATGTGGCTACTTATAAGCATGCAGGGGGAATCATCGACGGGGCTATGCTTTTGTGCAAAGATGATATCCTTCTTGGCTGTGATTTTTTGAATCCTCGGGGTAATAGAATGCAGGCTGAGTCACCTTTGTTTTCTCTCGAGGAGAATAAGGTAACGGTAGAACGTAATTATCTGACTCAAGTCAATGCCTTGGAGATGGGAGGACCTATCATAACCGAGGAAGGAACTGTGACAACGGTTTATGATGTTGATGGCTCTGGAATAATCTCTAAATCCAAGGATGGAAATACATATCATTCAAAATGGATTGTAAAGGAGAACATGAGTGTCCCCAGGCCAAGAGGCGACAACCCTATGGGTAAGGTTGACGTTACCGAAAGTGATAGGTGTAAGACTTTAGGTCCAGGAATAAATATAATAAACTTCTATACCAATCCTGTCAGTAAAGAGGATACGAAAACTCCCGAGCAATTGGAATCTCTTAAAAAACAGTTTAATGCCTTCTTAGAATCTCCTTCTTTGTCTTCCTGGCAAGTTACTGATGTGGCATCGCGATTGGCGACATTAGACGAGAAGCAAGTGGGGATGATATTGAGAAAACCGCAATTGTGGCTTGACTGGCTAAACAAGAATCCCAAAAGCAGGGGAATGGTTTCTTTGAAAGAATCGTTGGAAATTGACGAGGATTTAAAGCCACAACTGCTTGAGGCGGTAAAAGGATTGAAAGATAAAAAGTTGCGTAAGGCATGGCAAAAAATCCTTAAGTGAAGAATTTGCCACTTAGGCACTACTTGATTACTGGGCAGAGTTTTTGCAACCAAGTTGCAGGAATTTTGCCCTAATTTTGTGCCGTCAAAAAATAATAGATGGAATATGGCACATAATCATCACTCTCACTGCGACTGTTGCTCACAAGGGCATAATCACGAGCATAATCACGAGCATCACGAGCATCATCACGAGCATCATCACGAGCATCATCACGAGCATCACGAGCATCATCATGAGCATGGTGACTTGAAAAAGTCGATAACCCTTATTGTAATTACTGCCGTTTTGCTGGCAGTAGCGGTTTTTATTGAGAAGACCTGCAGTCTTGCCACATGGCAACTGCTCATTATCTATCTCGTCCCTTACCTGCTTATTGGTTACGAAACTCTCAAGGAAGCAGCCGAGGGGATTGCTCATGGCGAGGCTTTTAACGAGCATTTCCTGATGTCGGTGGCCACGATTGGTGCACTCGCTATTGGCTTTTTGCCTGGTGCCGAGCCACAGTTTCCTGAGGCAGTGTTTGTAATGTTGTTTTTTCAGGTGGGTGAGCTCTTTGAAGGATATGCCGAAGGCAAGAGTCGCGAGAGCATTGCACACTTGATGAATATCAGGCCCGATGTGGCTACTGTGGAGCGTTCTGGTGAGACGAAATCGGTAAGCCCCGAACAGGTGGCAGTAGGGGAGACCATTATCATCAAACCTGGCGAGAAAATTCCTCTCGATGGTGTGGTGATAGAGGGTGCCACTTCGCTCAATACTGTTGCCCTCACTGGTGAGAGCTTGCCACGCAGTGCAAGCGTTGGCGACGAGGTGGTTTCGGGATGCGTCAACCTCTCGGGTATGATTAAGGTGCGCACAACCAAGTGCTTTGGCGAGAGCACAGTGTCAAGGATAATCGACCTTGTGGAGCATGCCGGCGACAAGAAGTCGCATAGCGAAGCTTTTATCTCACGCTTTGCGCGGGTCTATACTCCCGTAGTGGTTTTTGCAGCTATTGCGCTGGCTGTGTTGCCTCCATTGTTCAGTGGCAATTTCATGGCATCTTTCCCCACCTGGCTCTATCGTGCCCTCATGTTCTTGATTGTTTCATGCCCTTGTGCCCTGGTAATCAGCGTTCCGTTGGCATTCTTTGGGGGCATTGGCGGAGCATCGAGGCAAGGCATTCTTGTCAAGGGTGCTAACTATATGGATGTGTTGGCACAGGTCGGCACAGTAGTCTTCGACAAGACAGGCACGTTGACTCATGGACAGTTTGAGGTTTCGGCCGTGCATCCCGAGCAGTGCGACGAACACCAGTTGTTGCATCTTGCTGCTCACGTCGAGCATTTTTCCACTCACCCTATAGGCATTGCGTTGCGTGACGCTTTTCCCGACGAGGCTACCGATGGTTGCACGGTAACCAATGTGGAAGAGGTCGCCGGGCAGGGTGTTAAGGCCACGGTTGGCAATCAGGTCGTTAGCGTGGGTAATACCCGCATGATGGATGCTGTGGGGGCACAGTGGCACGACTGCACTCACGTGGGGACAATAATTCATGTGGCAATCGATGGAAAATATGCAGGCCACATCGTCATTAACGACAAGATTAAGCAGGAAAGCAGGCAGGCGATTAACGAACTTAAAGCGGCTGGCGTTGAACGCATAGTGATGCTCACTGGCGACCGCAGCGAGGTGGCCGCCGATGTGTCGCAAAAGCTTGGCATTGACCACTATCATGCCCAGCTGATGCCTGCCGACAAAGTTGCCCATGTTGAGCGGCTGCTTGGTGAGAAAAATAAAGGGAAATCGCTTGCCTTTGTGGGCGACGGCATCAACGATGCGCCTGTGCTGGCGCGTGCCGACGTGGGTATAGCAATGGGTGGATTGGGTAGCGATGCCGCCATCGAGGCTGCCGATGTGGTGGTCATGGACGACAATCCATCTAAGATAGTACGCGCTATCAATGTGGCTCGGCGCACACTCCGAATTGCTCGGCAAAACGTATGGTTTGCCATTGTTGTCAAGCTTGCAGTGCTTGTGCTTGCCACACTTGGAGTTGCAACGATGGGGATGGCGGTCTTTGCCGACGTGGGCGTTACCGTGCTCGCCGTGCTTAACTCCATGCGTGCGCTCAAGCAATGAATGTTTTTTTGTGACTTAAAACTAATTGTCCTCAAAATGAAATATTTCTTTTGAGGGCATTTTGTATTATTTTGGGCTGAAAAAAGGAATGTAGAGAAAAAATGTGTACCTTTGTAGGTTATATTAAAAAATAAGCATTAATGGTACGCAACTTTTTTTTGATACTCGCTTTAACGGTTCTGCTTGCGTCATGTCGCGGCTTGACACCCGACGATAAGTATAATATGGTTGAAGACTCGGTGATGACCGAGGCTAAGTTAATCTCGATTATCCATGCCGATGGATATACGCAAGTCGACATCAAGGATCCTTGGAAGCCGGGACACACGTTGCACACCTACATTCTCTTGCCGCAGGGAAGCGTGATAAAGGGCAAGTTGCCCGAGGGCACGGTTATTAGGACACCGGTGAAGAATGTGCTGGTCTATTCGTCGGTGCACTCAAGCATCCTGCGTGAACTGGGAGCTGGCGATGTGGTGAAGGGTGTGTGCGACTCGCAGTATTTTAACGACTCAATAATCTCGGCAGGGCTAAATGACGGCTCAATTGTTGATTGTGGAAACTCGATGCAGCCCACTGTTGAGAAGGTCATACAGATGAGGCCCGATGCCATTTTGCTCTCTCCCTACCAAGATGCTACTTACGGACAAATAACGAAACTGAATGTTCCCATTGTTGAGTGTGCCGACTATATGGAATACACGCCGCTTGGACGGGCTGAGTGGATTAAATTCTATGGCGAACTCGTTGGAAAAGCCGCGCTCGCCGATAGCATTTACAAGAAAGTTGTTGCCGACTATAATGCGGTTAAGGAGACTGTTAAGGGCGAGAATCTCAAGCTGCCTATAGTTCTCACCGAGAATGTGATCAGCGGTATATGGAATGTGCCGGGAGGGCAGAGCTACATGGCGCAGTTTATTAAAGATGCTGGTGGTGATTACCCATGGGCCGATGACAAGCACACTGGCTCTCTCACGCTCGACTTCAATCAGGTGCTTGAGAAAGCTCAAAATGCCGATTTCTGGCTGCTGAAGTCGCCTGACATCAACTCTCTTGCCGACTTGAAGGGCTCTTATTCATTAAATGATAAGTTTGAGGCCTACAAGAAGGGCAATGTGTATGTGTGTGACACTAATACTACCCACTTCTTTGATCGTTTTCCATTTCATCCCGAGGTGTTGTTACAAGAATATTTCAAGATTTTTCATCCCGAAGTGGAGACCGACTATGAGCTCCAGTTTTTCAAGAGGGTAGAATAATGCTATAAAATTGAAGATGACAAAAGGCTCACATAGGTTTGCTGTGGTAACTGTCTTTCTGGTGGTTGCGGTTGTCGTGTTAATGGCGGCGTGCCTGATTTTTGGCTCGGTTGATATCGATACTGCTACTGTATTCAATATTTTGATGGGTAATGACAGCGACAATGAAGCGTGGAACATTATCGTCCGGCAGTCACGCTTACCTATGATAATTACTGCTATTCTTGCAGGGGCGGCTTTGAGCGTGAGTGGATTGTTGTTGCAAACCACCTTCAACAATCCTCTTGCAGGACCATCGATTCTTGGAGTGTCGACAGGTGCAGGACTAGGCGTGGCAATTGTGATGCTGGCTCTGGGGGGGACTATAGGCGGAGTTTTTGGTGAGTCTTTAGGAAGTTATATGGCAACATTGCTTGGAGCTCTTGTTGGTGCTGGCGTTGTGTTGGTAATTCTCATCACTTTTGCCTCTATTGTCAAGAGCTCGACGATGCTGCTAATCATTGGTATATTGGTGAGCTACCTCGCTTCGAGCGTGATTTCGTTGCTTAATTCGGTGGCGAGTGAGCAGGGATTACACAGCTATGTAGCTTGGGGATTTGGTAACTTTGCCGGTGTGTCGTTAGAGCAACTGCCGGTGTTTGGAACGATAATTGTTCTTGCGCTTGTGGCCTCGTTATTAATGATTAAGCCGTTGAATGCGATGTTGCTGGGAACTCGTTATGCTCAAAACCTTGGAGTGAACACACATCGCACACGCAATATTCTGTTGCTTATCACAGGTGTTCTTACAGCTGTCGTAACGGCATTCTGTGGTCCTATAGGCTTTGTGGGCCTCGTGGTGCCACACATCGCCCGGTTGTCTCTTAACACGTCTGAGCATGGCCGTCTGCTCCCGGTTACTATGCTCACCGGTGCAGCGGTGGCGTTGCTCTGTTCTTTGTTGAGTGTGTCATCGCGGCATGGCATTATCCCTATCAATGCAATAACTCCAATCATTGGCGTACCAATAATTCTCTATATAATCATCAATCGTCGTCGCATTAACTATTTCAATTGATATGGCAATCCTTGAAACACATAATATGGCTGTTGGCTTTGGACAAGGCTCTAAGCGCACTGTCTTGTTGAGAAATCTCAACCTGAGGCTTGAACAAGGGCACATGGTAGCCCTCTTGGGACGAAACGGTGCAGGCAAGTCAACGTTGCTTAAGGCTCTAACTTGTGACACAATGCCTGTCGAAGGTTCGGTGGTAATTGATGGAAAGCCTTCTACACAAATCAACAAGCGAGCTCTCTCAAGGCTTGTGGCACTGGTGGCCACCGAGCGCATTATGGGTGGGGCTTTTACTATTAGGGAACTTGTTGCGTTGGGGCGTCAGCCACACACGGGTTTTCTTGGCCGACTAAGCCATCACGACAATGAGGTGGTTGATTCTTGTCTTGAAGCTGTGGGTATTACCGATAAAGCGGAGCAACATGTTGCCAACCTAAGTGATGGTGAGAGGCAAAAGGCTATGGTCGCCAAGGCTTTGGCACAGGAAACCCCAATCATTTTGCTTGACGAGCCTACGGCATTCCTCGATGTGGCAAGTCGCATCGAGACGATGAAGTTGCTTCACAAGTTGGCGCGAGAGCAGAACAAGGCTGTCCTTCTCTCGAGCCATGACATTTCACAATCGCTCTTGCTTGCCGACGAACTTTGGGTAATTACTAACAATCGTGACGTGATTACCGGTACAACCGAGCAGGTGGTGATGAGTGGTGCTATGGACAAGGTGTTTAGCAACAGCACCATCATGTTCAACGGCAACCTTTGCGACTATGAGGCGCAACTACCGGCAACAAATGCCGTGAAGGTGAAATGCTCCGACCCCATCCTTAAGCGGTGCATGGTTAATGCCTTTTTGCGCAACGGCATTGCTATTGATGAGAATGTTGACACGGCTATTGAAATAAAAGATGTGAATCACATTATCTTGCCTAATGGAGAGATTGCAGCAAGTGTGAGAGATGTTGCCAATTCTCTTGCAATTATTTGATGAAAAATACGTTATATAACAAATAGTAACAACATGATAGACAAAATACAAGTTAAGATTGTTAACAAGAGCCCAAACGCCCTGCCATCCTATGGTACTGAGATGAGTGCCGGAATGGATTTGAGGGCATGGCTCAAAAAGCCTGTTGTGCTGCAGCCCATGGAGCGCACTCTCATTCCTACAGGTGTTTATATTGAATTGCCCGAGGGTTATGAGTGCCAAATTAGGCCACGCAGCGGTTTGGCTTTGAAACGAGGGCTCACAGTACTGAATTCGCCAGGAACCATCGATGCCGACTACCGTGGTGAGGTGTGTGTGATTCTTGCCAATTTGAGTAATACCGCTCAAACCATCGAGAATGGTGAGCGCATTTGTCAAATGGTGGTTGCTAAGCACTCGGTTGTTGTTTGGCAGCAGGTTGACGAACTTGGAGACACCGAGCGTGGCGCGGGTGGTTTTGGACACACAGGAACAAAATAATAGCATTGAAATGAAGACTTTTTCGCGTATAACAATATTATTGTTGCTGTTGCTTGTTGTCATTGGCCAAGCGGTGGCAGGAAGCAAGAAAAATACGGTGGGCATTATCTCCGAGCAAGATAAGCGTAAGGCCGAGTACATCTTCTTGCAGGCTCAGGCCTATAAGGTTCAAGACAGCATCGCCGCTTATTTTGACTTGATAAAATATGCTTATCAGCTTGATTCAACCAACACTGCTATAAATTATTACTATGGTTATCTGTTGCTCTTGAAGGATAATAGCACCGATGACGAAAAGAAACGTGGTCTTGAGTTGATGCGAAAACATGTCGAGGCTCATCCCGAGGATTACTACGAAGCTACCTATTTTAGCGATGCCTGTATGAGTCTGGCTCAGGGCGACAAAAATGTGGGCTTGGCGACAGTGGAAAGACTTGCCGAACTCAATCCTACCAAGACCGAAGTTCAAATGCGGTTGGCTTCGGCTTATGTACAAAATGAAAAGTTTGCCGAGGCTCTCAAGGTATATGACAAAATTGAGGAATTCGAGGGGAAGTCTATCGAGACTACTGCCTACAAAGTAGCTTTATGCCGCCAGCTGGGTGACACTATTGGAGCAATCAGGCAGATGCGCAGTCTTTACGATGAGGCTCCGTCTAATGTCAGCAACAACTTGGTGATGAGCGAATTGTTCGGCGCTTTTGGCATGAGCGACAGTGCATTGTTCTATCTCGACAAGGCACAAAGGCTCGACCCCGACAATGGCAATGTTTATTTTGCCAAGGCGCAATATTACGATGTGATTGGGGATTCTGTGAACTATGACAAGGAGATTTACAATGCTCTTGTCTCACCCGATCTTGACGTGGAGACTAAGCTCGATGTGCTTACTCAGTACACCTCCACACAGCTTATGCGCAATGATTCTACCGACCGCGTCAACAATCTTTTTAAGGTTCTTGTGGCGCAATACCCTCATGAACCTAAGGTGCATGACCTCTTCAGCATGTATTATTCCACTATGAAGGACTATAAACATGCTGCCGAGGAACTTGGCTATGTTCTTGATGTTGACCCTACTAATGCCGAGGCATGGCAGAAACTTATGGTTGTCAATATCATGGGCGACAACTATGCCGACGCTATAAAGGCAGCACAAAAGGCTCTCGAATATAATCCCGAGAATATTGATTTATACCGTTACATTGCTCCCGCCTATTATCAGATGAAAGAATATGACAAAGCAATTGCCACTTACGACAAGGCTATGTCACTTGTCGATAAATCGAAGAATGCTGAGCTTTATAGCGATTTAATTGGCGGCAAGGGCGATGTGATGGTTGAGCTTGGTGACTCGGCAGCGGGATTTGCGCTCTATGAGGAAGCTTTGAAGATTTTTCCTGGAAATACTGGCATCATGAACAATTATGCCTATTTCCTCTCTCTAAGCGACAAGGATCTTGATAAGGCTGAGAGCATGGCGGCACGTGCCGTAAATGCCAATCCAACCAATTCTACCTTTATTGATACCTACGCATGGGTGTTCTTCAAGAAGAAAGATTATCAGATGGCTTTGTTCTACATTCGTTCGGCTATGACTAATGCCGATGAACCAAGTGCCGACATCATTGAACACTATGGCGACATCCTGTTCATGACAGGTGACGAGGAAGAGGCTGTAAAACAGTGGGAGAGGGCATTGGAGCTTAATCCTACCAACGAGGTGCTTATGCGTAAGGTGGAGAATAAGACTTACTATGAGAAATAATATATTGGAAATGAAGATTAAGTTATATTTAATAAGTGCTATAGCATTGGTTTTCTTAACTGGATGCTCTAAAAAAATTGTTAGCCCAAGCAATGGACCAATCGTTGTCGATGCTGGCAATCAGGCAGGGAATGAAGTCCAGACAGGAGTGGCTCCCGACTTGGCAACTTATTACCAAGCCGATTGGTCGTCTTTCAAAAGTGGTGGCAATGCAGAACTTAGCATGGGTGGCAGGTCATTAAACTCATCTATGCAGATGCGCATGCACCGTGGCAAGGCTATATATGTATCCTTGAGGCCTATCATGGGAATTGAAGCAGCCAAGATGGTAATCAGTGGCGATTCTATTTTGCTTGTTGACAAGCTGCACAAGCGATATGTATATGAGAAGGCTTCGTTGCTCACCAATGGCGTGCCGGTGACTGTCGATATTCTTCAGGATATCTTCCTCGGGCGTGCTTTCGAGCTGGGAAAAGGTTCGTTTACACATGCTTTGAAGGACGATTTCACTGTAGAACCGACGGCTGATGGCAAAATTAAACTCAAACCTATCAATCAATTTAAGGGGTTTGAATACAACTTTATCTATGACTCAAAGGGCAACATTCTTTCGCTCGATGTCACGCCTTCTAAGAGCGGTGCTTCAACCTACAGCGTTACCTATAGCGACATTAAGCCCTCGTTAGCTGGGCGGGTGGCTGGCGAGGTGAAGGTGGCGACAAAGATGGGAGGCAAGGCTTTTGTCCTAAATCTTGATTATAAGGACATGAAGTGGAACGAGGTGTTCACTATCGATACTAATGCTCCGGGCAGCAAGTATAAGCGCATTGAAGCTAAGGATATTATGTCTATTTTCGGCGGAGGCAACTGATGATAACGGTAGTGAGATATAATGCCGATTTTAAGGCTCGCTGGGATGATATGGTGAGGTCCTCGCGAAATGGCACTTTTCTGCACTTGCGCGATTATATGGACTATCATAGTGACCGATTTGTGGACTTTTCTCTTATCGCACTTGATGATGACAAGCTGATTGCCGCTCTCCCTGCTTGCCGTGAGGGTGATACTCTCTATAGTCATCGTGGACTCACTTATGGTGGCTGGCTGATGTCTTTAAGGCACTTTGATGTTACCACGATGATTCAGGTGTGGCACCTTGCCACTGAGTTCTTGCGTGAAGCTGGCATTTCACACATTGTCTACAAACCTGTTCCACACATCTATCACCGCTATCCTGCCGAGGATGACCTGTATGCAATGTTTAGGGCAGGAGGCAGGCTTGCCGAGTGCAGTATTTCAACAACAATCGACCTTGACGAACCTCTTCCATTCGATCGTGGCAACAAGCGCAATGTAAATCTCGCCTCAAGAAGTGGGGTAGTGGTTGAAATGTCCGACGACTGGCAGCAGTATTGGCAGTTGTTGGACGACCGCCTAATGGAGCGATATGAGAGTCACCCGGTTCACTCGCTCGACGAGATAAAACTTCTGAAAGCGCGCTTCCCCGATCAAATAAAGCTTTATACCGCTAAGGCCGGTGGCGAGCTTCTTGCGGGGGTGGTTATGTACTTCTTTGGCAATGAAGTGGCTCATTGCCAGTATATTGCCTCGTCTAATCGTGGACGTGAACTCAAGGCATTGCCACTTCTCTTTTATAATCTTATCAATGAGGCATCTCTTTCTGGGTATAGATATTTCGATTTTGGAACTTCTAACGAGGATGGCGGCAGGTATCTCAATGAGGGGGTTGTAATGCAGAAATGCCGCCTGGGTGGACGCGGAATAGTCTATAACACGTTTGTAATAGACCTGTAATTATGGCTACTCACACAAGCTCCAGGCGAGATGGAATGTCGAGAATGATTCTCAAGGCTATGGGCATCTTTGGGGGTGTTCAGGTGCTGAGTATCTTGTGCTCGGTAATCCGCACTAAGCTTGTGGCATTGTGGATAGGGCCTGTGGGGGTGGGGCTTTTTGCTCTTTTCAACCAAGCTCTTGAAATGCTCAATACTGCCACCAATCTTGGGGTGCGCAACAGCAGTGTGCGTGATATCTCGCAGGCTCTTGAGCATCGCAACGTGTCGATAATCTCTCGCATCATCACGGTGGTTAGGCGATGGTCGCTGTGGTTGGGAATGGGCGGAGCGCTCATAACTCTTGCCATAGCTCCTTTTTTGAGCAGGTTCAGCTTTGGCGACTATAATCACACGTGGAGCTATGTTGCTCTCTCTATAGCAGTCTTTTTCATGGCGCTGACCAATGGCGAGTATGCTGTCCTGCAAGGACTGTCGAAGCTTAAACGCCTGGCTCGCGTCACGGTCAGTGGCACTCTTGGTGGCTTGCTTTTTTCAATTCCGCTTTTCTATTTCTTGCGCGAAGACAGTGTTTTGCCCTCAATTATAGCTTATGCACTTTGTGTGGTGGCTGCGGCATTCTTCCTTAAAGACAGGGAATATCCTAAAGCCAGGGTGACCTCTCGTGAGACTGTGCAGATGGGTGCAGGCTTCATTAAGCTTGGTATTTACATGACGCTTGGGTCGTTTGTGGCAATGATTGCGAGCTATGTCTTTGTTTCATGGCTCAATACCTTCAGTGGCACTACTGCGGTAGGATTTTATCAGGCTGGCTACACTCTTATCGACAAATATGCCGGATTGGTATTCGCCGCGCTGGGAATGGAATTTTATCCGCGCTTGGCAAGGGTTGCCGAGAGCTCGCGACGCATTCGGGTCTTTGTCTCTCACGAAATGAATATCGCTTTTATGGTGCTCACTCCATGCCTGTTGGCTTTCATCTTGTTGCGCTCACAGCTGGTGTGGCTCCTTTATAGCGAAGAGTTCAGTGTCATTGTCACATATATTTCATGGGGAGTGGTTGGCACCATTCTCAGGGCTGCATCGTGGTGCTTGGCTTTCGTTATGCTTGCCAAGGGTGACGGTAAGGTCTACCTTATCACCGAGTCGCTCAGCGCAGTTGTGGGATTAACGCTTAATATGCTGTGTTTCCATTTGTGGGGAGTTGACGGGCTGGGATATTCCTATCTCGCGTGGTATGTCGTCTACACCATTATTGTGGCAGTAGTATACTTTGGTGTATACCAACTACGGCTAAACACCAACTGCTTCACAAGCCTGATTGCAACATTGACTGTCTGTGTCGCCATGGTTCTTACAGTAGAAAACGACTCATGGCTCATTGCAATCCTTATCTTCATCGTTGCCTCATCGTTAAGCCTTTACATCGCCTACCGCACTTGGAGACGATAATAGGGCTTTTTACTTTATATTATCAGTGAACCAACTTGGAAGACTATAGCCGAGACTATCCAGGCAACGGCTGTAGTGTAAACGGCGGCGAAGATTGCCCACTTCCAGCTGCCTGTCTCGCCTTTTATGGCAGCAATTGTCGCTATGCAAGGGAAGTATAGGAGTACAAACAGCAAGAAACTTATAGCCGCAAGTGGAGTAATGCCGTCGGCAGTCATTTTGGCATGAAGTGAATTGTATTTCACAGCATCATCGCTTACACTCTCATCGTCGGCAAAGCTCTCGTCATTGCTGTAGATTACTCCGAGTGTTGATGCCACAATTTCTTTAGCTCCCACACCGGCAAGAAGACCAACGTCAAGTTTCCAGTCAAAACCATTGGGGATGAAGATGGGTTCTATGGTCTTTCCCAACTTGCCAAGATAGCTGTTCTCTTGTTGTTCTTGGCCTGGCTCATAGCTGTCGTGGTTGGGATAATAGCCAAGAAACCACACTATAATTGATGCAACGAGGATGATGCCTCCCATCTTTTTGAGATATTGCTTGCCCTTCGACCATGTGTGACGCCAAATGGCTTTGGCTGTTGGAAAGCGGTAGGGTGGCAGCTCCATGACAAATGGAGTGTCGTCGTGCTTTATCAGGAATCGCTTGAGAAGCCTGCTCATGATAATTGCGACTAAAATTCCCAAAGCATAGAGTGATAGCATGATAACACTTTGATAGCTTGCAAAGAATGCCCCTATTATCATGATATAAATTGGCAGTCGGGCCGAGCAGCTCATGAACGGCAGCACAAGCATAGTGATGAGACGACTGTTGCGACTCTCGATGGTTCGGGTTGCCATTATGGCAGGGACATTGCAGCCAAATCCCATTATCATGGGTATGAACGACTTGCCATGAAGCCCCATTCCATGCATGAGCTTGTCCATGATGAATGCAGCTCTCGACATGTAACCCGAGTCTTCCATTATCGAAATGAAGAAATAGAGGATTAGAATTTGTGGCAAGAACACTATTACCGAACCTACGCCGCCTATAATGCCGTCGGCAACCATTGCCTTCACTGGGCCTGATGGCATATAGGTGTTGACCACGTCTTTAAGCCACTCTACGCCAGCGTCAATCCAGTCCATAGGATACTGACCCACGGTGAATGTCACCCAGAACATGAGCCACAGGAATACAAAGAAAAGCGGGAAACCGAGTAGCCTGTGGGTGACTATTTTGTCAAGGACTTTGGTTATTTGGTGAGCATCGGGGTTGTTGCCTTCAGCAAGCGACTCTTTCAAAGCACCATTGATGAAACCATACTTGGCATTCATTATTGCACTCTCGCTGTCCTCGTTTGTGTTTTGCTTGATGCGCAACGCTTCTTGGTCGCGTATTTCGATGATTTTCTTGCCATTAGGCAGTTCTGCTACCGTCTTTTCGGCATGGCTGTCATTCTCAAGCAGTTTGATGGAGAGATAGCGCAAGGAGTAGCGGTGCCTGATGTTTGAATTCTTTTCAAGCTCGGTCTTTACTCTGGTGATTGCCTCTTCAAGATCGCACAGAAAGCCTATGGAGACGGCAAGCTCTGGAGAAAGATCTACGAGGCCAACAAAGACCAGATCAAGAACAGCAAGGACTACATCATCTACGCCGGACAGAACTTTGT
>CAMJZF010000074.1 GCA_946410125.1 uncultured Prevotellaceae bacterium
TCTAAATTTGCACCTAGAAGGATTAAACACAAAGGATTAAATACATTTTTATATGGAAAAGATTATTAAAACTTTATTTTTAATTTGCCTAATGACAATGCCCTTTGCCGGCAATGCGCAAAAACTGATAGAGGACTTGAGTGAAGATGAAGTGACTATAGTTTACAAGAATGCTGCCGACCAGTCGACCATGAAGGGAGAGCACAAGCAGTCAGGCCGCATGATAAAATATGAACCAGGCAAGTTCATAACCATTGTCACCAACCAAGGCGACACCATCACCTATCGTCAAGAAGATATATATCGCATCCAGCGCAAGCGTCCTTATAACATGGCATTCACCAGCAAGTTTGGCGAAGGAGGTCCACAGCGTGGCTATCATGGAGAGTATAACTTTGAAATGGTAGCTCGAACTCGCCCGTTCCCTTACGGCTTTAGCACCGTTCAAGGCTATCAAATCTTTCCATGGCTACGCCTGGGTGCTGGTTACCAATTTTTATATGCAAGCTGGACTAATGACGAGCCATTAAGCGGAGAGAAAAATACCGTCACAGCACATTCCAATATCATCTTTGGCGATGCTAAGGTGTTCTTTACTCGCACACTATTTAATCCATTCCTTGACTTGCGCTTGGGCAGCTCACTTGATAAGGGACAAGGTTTTTATTATAATGTATCGGTGGGATGCCGCTTTGGGCTTCGCTCAAGCAAAAGGTTGGCATTCAACTTCTCCATGGGAATTGCTCAATCCCGCAACACAATCAATACTAATACCGACAGGAAATCCGATGTAGTGATTAGAGGAGGATTTGAGTTCTAAACCCATTTTATCAAAGATGATAACATCTTGAGAACTGAGGTTGAATTTAGCCAGCTCCAAGACGCCATCTACAAGTAGCATGGGATTTTAAATCAAGCCAATTAGACCTATAGCGACTAATAGTGTTGACATTTTGTCAGCACTATTTTTTAATTCCCTGAAATTCTGTCACTTAACAAGTCAAAATTAAATTTGGAATTATCTTTGCATGTAAGTGTTGCAGAAAGGAGAAAAACATTATGAATTTAAACAATTTTACCATCAAATCACAAGAAACGCTGCAGCAGGCCATCACGCTTGCACGCAGTAATGGCAACCAGGCTCTGGAGCCGGTGCATCTGCTTAAAGCAGTCATGAGCGAGGGCGAGAGCGTGGTGAAGTTCATCTTGCAGAAGCTCGACATTGCACAGGCAATGATTGAGCGACCTCTTGAGAATGAGCTTGCTCGCCTGCCTAAAGTGAATGGTGGCGAGCCCTACTTGAGCAACGACAGCGGCCGTGTGCTCGATAAAGCCAATGAAATAGCACAGAAAAACGGCGACCAGTATGTCACCATTGAAGCGATTTTCATGGCTCTGCACGAGGTGCAGTCACCAGCATCTACTATCTTAAAGGACGCAGGCATCACAAAAAAGGAACTCAAGGCGGCTGTCGATGAGCTGCGCATGGGCAAGAAAGCCACATCGCAAGAGTCGGAGCAGCAATACAATGCCCTGAGCAAGTATGCAGTAAACCTTAACGAGCGGGCTCGTCAGGGCAAGCTTGACCCTGTCATTGGGCGTGACGACGAGATTCGCCGTGTGCTGCAAATCCTGAGCCGACGTACCAAGAACAACCCTATCCTCATTGGCGAGCCTGGTACCGGTAAGACTGCCATCGTCGAGGGCTTGGCACAGCGCATCGTGCGAGGCGACGTGCCCGAGAACCTGAAACAAAAGCAGGTCTATTCGCTCGACATGGGCGCGCTGATTGCTGGAGCAAAATACCAGGGAGAGTTTGAGGAACGTCTAAAGGCTGTAATCAACGAAATCACCCAGGCTCAAGGCGAGATAATCCTCTTCATCGATGAGATTCACACTCTGGTGGGAGCCGGCAAGAGCAGTGGTGCCATGGATGCCGCCAACATCCTCAAGCCCGCCCTGGCACGTGGCGACTTGCGAAGCATTGGAGCCACTACACTCGACGAGTACCAAAAGTACTTCGAGAAGGACAAGGCACTGGAGCGTCGTTTCCAGATAGTCATGGTTGACGAGCCCGATGAGGAGAGCGCAATCGCTATCCTGCGTGGCTTGAAAGAACGCTATGAGAACCACCACAAAGTGCGCATTAAGGACGACGCCATCATTGCAGCCGTGCAGCTGAGCCAGCGTTACATCAGCGACCGATTCCTGCCCGACAAGGCCATCGACCTCGTTGACGAGGCTGCCGCCAAGCTGCGTATCGAGATGGACAGTGTACCCGAGGAACTTGACGAAGTAACTCGTAAGATTTCTCAGCTTGAGATTGAGCGTGCCGCCATAAAGCGCGATGGCGACGAGCAACGAATACGCCAACTCGACGAGCAACTCGCTAATCTGCGCGACCGCGAACACGACTACAAGGCCAAGTGGCAAAGCGAGAAAGAGCTTATCAACAAGATTCAACAGAACAAAATCGACATTGAGCAGCTCAATTTTGAAGCCGAGCGTGCCGAACGCAATGGCGACTATGCACGCGTGGCCGAGATTCGCTACTCACTCATCAAGCAAAAGCAAGACGAAAACACTGCGCTACAGGAAAAGCTGCGCTCAATGCAAGGCGACACTGCACTCATCAAGGAGGAAGTCGACAGCGACGACATTGCTGAGGTAGTATCGCGGTGGACGGGAATTCCTGTCACCAAGATGCTGCAAAGCGAAGGTGAGAAGCTGCTTCACCTTGAGGACGAGCTGCACAAGCGCGTCATTGGCCAGGACGAGGCTATCACTGCCATTAGCGATGCCGTGCGTCGCAGCCGTGCCGGTCTTAACGACCCACGCCGCCCCATAGGTTCGTTCATCTTCCTGGGCACCACCGGTGTGGGCAAGACCGAGCTTGCCAAGGCGCTTGCCGACTACCTCTTCAACGATGAGAACATGATGACACGCATCGACATGAGCGAGTATCAAGAGAAGTTCTCGGTAACACGACTCATTGGTTCGCCTCCAGGCTATGTAGGCTACGACGAGGGCGGACAGCTCACCGAGGCTGTGCGGCGCAAGCCTTACAGCGTTGTGCTCTTCGACGAGATAGAGAAAGCCCACCCCGACGTGTTCAACGTGCTGCTGCAAGTGCTTGATGACGGCCGACTCACCGACAACAAGGGACGCACCGTCAACTTCAAGAACACTATCATCATCATGACCAGCAACCTGGGCTCGAGCCTGATTCGTGAGCGGTTTGAGCATCTCAATGCCCAAAACCACAATAGCGTAGTTGAGCAAACACGCAACGACGTGCTCGCCATGCTCAAGCAGACAATTCGCCCCGAGTTCCTGAACCGTATCGACGAGATTATAATGTTCACGCCTCTCGATGAGAAGCAGATTGCACAAATCGTTGAATTGCAACTACATGGCGTAAAGAAGATGCTACACAGCAGTGGAATCGAGCTCGACTACACACCTGCTGCTGTCGACCTGCTCGCACTGGCTGGCTACGACCCGGAGTTTGGTGCTCGGCCCGTCAAGCGAGCTATCCAGAACCTCGTCCTCAACCAGCTCTCGCGCGACATCATTGCCCACCACATCGACCGAGAAAAGCCAATTATCATCGATGCCGACAGTGGAAACATCATCTTCCATAACTAAAATACAGGCTAAAGAATAAGCTGCTTTTAGTTCTTTTGCACCAACTACACATTATTATATTAATCGCCAGAGCTTCATGCCCTGGCGATTTTTTCATGGATGAATAGCTTTAACCCTAATGAACGATTCGGATTAAATCCAACAAAAAACTAAAAAAATGTTAAGAAATTTGCTTTTCCCAAAGAAACTGTATTATCTTTGTAGTGTAATAGTAATGTGGTACACTATAACACCAATCTAAAACCAAATCAATATGCTACAAATCAAAGATTTAAAATTCAGTTATCTTAAGCCTAACCGCGAATTGTTCAACGACTTTTCGCTCGACTTGCTTCCGGGCAATGTTTATGGCTTACTTGGAAAGAACGGAGCTGGCAAGTCCACTCTCATCTACCTGATGACGGGCCTGCTCACACCAGTTTCAGGGCAAGTGACCCTCGACGGCAACGATGTGCGCCGTCGTCTTCCCATCACACTCAGCGATATGTTCCTCGTTCCCGAAGAGTTTGACCTGCCACACATCTCCCTAAACAAGTTCATTAGCATCAATGCCCCATTCTACCCCCGATTCAGCATGGATGACATGAACCGCTATCTCGACATCTTTGAGATTGAGCACAACATCAAGCTGCAGTCACTCTCGATGGGACAAAAGAAAAAAGTGTTCATGAGCTTCGCTTTGGCAACCAACACCCAGGTTCTTATCATGGACGAACCCACCAACGGGCTTGACATTCCCAGCAAGAGCCAGTTCCGAAAAATCATTGCCATGGGCATGAACGATGAAAAATTGATGCTCTTTTCAACTCACCAGGTTCGTGACATTGAAGCGATTCTTGATCATGTAACTATCATCGACCAGAGCCGAGTACTGCTCAACACCAGCATAGCCGATGTATCATCACGATTGGCATTCCGGCAGTTACGCGACGGCGACCGGCCATTGCTCGTTCAGCAAGGACCCATGGGCTCAATGGCTGTAGTGCCTGCCTCTCCCAACGAGGAAACGCAGGTCGATCTTGAAATGCTCTTCAACGCAACCCTGCAACAGCCACAAGCGATTAAGGAACTCTTTAGTAAAAACTCATAACATAGGAACAACATGGAAAATCAAACTTTTCAATGGAGCCGCTTTCTTGCCGCTCTCAAGAAAGAAGTTGTGGAGAACTGGCGAACCCTCCTGTTTACAACAATAGGAATCTATGGCATACTGACTTTCTTTATGATTATCGGCAACTTGACTCTCGGAAATGAAACTGCTCGACCTGTTATAATGCTGCGTTATGTAGTTGTATATATGGTCTTCAGTTTTGGCAGTGTTTTTGTGGCATCTCTTGCTTTTCGTGGCCTTACATCCAAGAATGGACGCATCGAGCTGCTCACATCTCCCTCATCAACTCTCGAGAAGTTCATTGTCAACGCTCTCATTTATGTGCTTGGCTTTATTGTTGTCTTCCCTATTTGCGCTCAGCTGGCCGACCTTACTCGATTCCTTATCCTATGGCCATGGAGCGATGGAGATGTTCCCGGACCCACCAATTTCTTGAACACGATTCATCAGTTTGCATTCCAGCAAGACTTCTGGGAATTCAAATCCAAGGTGCTGTTTGAAATCTGCTTATGGCTTGGTGCATTTGCAGCACCTGGGTGCTACCTGCTGGGGAGTATTATTTGGCCCAAGCTTTCTTTCCTCAAGACTATAGCAGCACTATATGTTATCGAGTTTGTCGTTAGCTTACTGATGATTGGTGGCATACTGCTGGCGGTTCAATTCTCCGACATCAGCAACTTGCGGGAATTTGCCCAATGGATATCAGAGAACATACAATTCAGCACATTTATGTTATGCCTTGCAATATTTGCGGCCCTTCAACTGGTTGTCTACTGGACTCTCTCATGGTGGCTGTGGAAGCGTAAAGATGTTATTTCTCTTAAATGGTGGTCATAATGAATTTCAAGGACAATAAAGCTATATATCTGCAAATTGCCGATCGCATCGGTAATGACATCCTCAATTGTCATTTGCCAGTCGACGGCAAGATTCCCAGCGTGAGGGAAATGGCAGCCATGATTGAGGTTAACGCCAACACTGTGGCAAGAACCTACGAGTACCTGCAGCAAAGTGGAATCATCTACACCAAGCGCGGTTTAGGCTACTTTGTCTCGCCCGATGCCCACGACATCATCGTGAGCCAGCGCAAGCAGCTGCTCACCGAGCACGGCGAGATGGACTATTTCTTGAGCCAACTCAAGGCAGTGGGTATTACCCCCGATGAATTAAAACAGATTTACTCCGAATTCTTAAACAAATAACACACATCATGTCAATCTTCGTAATTTTAGGAAGCATTATTGCTGTGGCTTGCGCAAAACTTGCCGGCTGGACATAATCCCAAATCGGTCATTAGGCGACAGAAAGGTCATAATTTCAGGTCTATACTACACATAAATCTAATATAGCATTAGCGCCCGAGCATTTCTGCCCGAGCGCTATGTTTTTTCTTGTCACTCGCTATTGATCTTAGAAGCGGAAACCAATGGCAATTTGGGCATTACCATGCTTGGGGTTATCAAAGCCCAAAACTTCCAATACCACCTTGTCATAGTCTTTGGTGTCGAAAACTTTAGTCAAGCCCATAGTGTAACGGCCTTGAACAAATACTTCATCAGTAATATTATAGGTCAAGCCAAAACCAACACCAAAGTCTACACTCTTAGTATAGTCTTTAAGATCGGTGGTCTCTTTGCCGCCTTCACCTCCCACTTTAAGCTCTGCTGTGTTCTTGCTATAAACATTGAAACCTACTTGAGGTCCCAAGTCTATGCTCAACTCTGGGATAACATAAAACTTCAGCATTACAGGAACATTAATGTAGTTAATGTGATCGGTCTCCTTATAGGCAACTTCAAATCTTTTGATTTCATACTTGCCTCCTTGAGCGGCGAACACAACCTCGGGAGCAACTCCAAACCAGTCGGTAAAGCGATACTCCATGAACAAGCCAGCCTGATAGTTGAGCTGACCTCCATGCTCTACATTCTTGCCCCAATAGTTTGTATAGTCTACACCAACCTTAGGACCGAATGTGAATTGTTTCTGAGCCATGGCTGCGCCAGTGGCAAGAATTGTGCACATGAGTGCGATAGCAATTTTCTTCATAACTTACTTGTATCAAAATTGTTTAACTGAAAGTAGTAATTTGGCTGCAAAAGTAATACAATAATCTCAATCCTCAAAGTTTCACTAAAAAGAAGTGACCCTCGCAACACGGGTACGAAGGTCACTTGAGTTCTTTTAAATTCTTTAGGAGCTAAGCTTGATTAGAAGCGATAGCCGATAGCGATTTGAGCGTTGCTGTGCTTAGCATTGCCTTCTTTAAACACCTTAGTCAGACCCATGGTGTAACGGCCCTGAACAAACACGTCCTTAGCAATGTTGTAAGTCAAACCAAGACCAAGACCGAAGTCTACAGTCTGAGTGAAGTCCTTCTGATCAACTGTTTTCTCTTTTTCCATTCCAGTTGGTACAATATCTGACTTTACTTTACTGGTGTACTTGCTGTATACATTGAAACCTACTTGTGGACCAAAGTCAATGCTTACCGCTGGAGCAACATAATACTTCAACATCACAGGTACATTGATGTTGTTAACATGGTGTGTAACATTAACATCAACAAGATCAATCTCACCCCATTTAACATTCTCCTTAAATTTGCCACCTTGTGCAGCAAATACAACCTCGGGAGCAATTGAGAACTTGTCGGTAAAACGATACTCCATGAACAAGCCAGCCTGATAGTTGAGCTGACCTCCATGCTCTACGTCCTCGCCCCAATAGTTAGTGTAGTCTACACCAATCTTAGGACCAAATGTGAATTGTTTCTGAGCCATGGCTGCGCCAGTGGCAAGAATTGTGCACATGAGTGCGATAGCAATTTTCTTCATAATCTGTAAAAATTAATTAAAAATATTGTTTTAACTCGTTTTATCTCTGTTGCGAGTAGATGCCCAACAAGGGTTTCATCGCAAATTTTGACGCAAAAGTAATGTTTTAGTTTAAACCACACACCAAAAAAAACATAAAAAAGGTACTTTTTAGGCAAAAATGGACATTTTTACCTCAAAAATTCTTGATATTATGCCCTATCACTTTTCATTCCACACATTTTACAACACTAACAAAAAACTCAATTGTTAATAACTTAATGCGTCGTCATTCCCTCTTTTTAATTTGAAATGACTATCTTTGCATGATTTTTCCAAAACAAGAATAATAACATAAAAACATATACGCAATATGGAAATTAAAGGTAAGATTATACAAAAGTTTGACCTTCAAAGTGGCACTTCTAAGGCTGGCAAACCCTGGAAAAAGCAGAACTATCTGCTTGAGACTCTCGACAACTACCCAAAGAAAATCTACTTCGACTTCTTTGGCGACCGAGCCGACCAGTACCCTCTTAACGTTGGCGACATGATTAACCTCAGTTTCGACATCGAGTGCCGCGAATATCAAGGGCGTTACTATACCGACATCCGTGGTTGGAAAGCCGAGAAACTTGATGCCAATGCTCCAGCATCGCAACCCGTTGCCGCCGCACCTCAGGCTCCAGCTATCGACAATGTCGCTCCCCCTGTCACCGACACTACTTTTACTCAAACTCAAGAAGACGACCTCCCATTCTAACCTGGGGGATTAATCATTCGCATCATCGCCAGCCGCCCTCAACAAAGCGCGCTGGCGATTTTCATTATCCCCCATCCAAGTTCTTATTAGTGTAAGAAACCGTATGTAAAGCAAATTGTTTTTTGTCTGTCTGTCAAAAAAACAAAACGAGCCACTTTTTTTTTGCAGTCAATAAGATTTGTTCTACCTTTGTAGTTCAATAGTTTTAATCCACACAAAATGACAGAAACAACAGAACTTATTCAACGCATTATCGAAGGTATACAAGAAAAGAAAGGACACGACATCGTCCACATCGACCTCACCAATCTCGAATATGCCACTACCACAGGCTTTGTTATTGGAACAGGCAACACCAAGATTCAAGTCGAGGCGATTGCCGACAGTGTGAGAGAATATGTACAGGAAAAAACCGGACAAAAGCCCTACAACTACGACGGCTATCAGAACTCTCAATGGATTGTCATAGATTATGGCACAGTTTTTGCTCATATTTTTCTTCCTGAGGAGCGCAGTCGTTACAACCTCGAAGAACTATGGGCCGATGCCAACATCAATCGCATCCCCGATATTGACTGATATTATAACGACTGTTTTTTTTCTCACATCATTAGTGATAAATAACGTTTTTAAGACATTATTGAATGAAAAACAACATTTTTGGCAATAATAGCAGCGGCGGCAGCAACAACTCGCGCGGCAAGAAGCCCAAGTTCAGTATCTTGTGGATGTATGCCATCATCATGGCGGTAATTTTAGGCATTTACTGGAGCAACGACGTGAACACCAGTCGCGACGTGAGCTGGACACAATTTAAGCAATACGTAAGTCAAGGAGCAGTCGACAGCATTGTGGTCTATAGCAACAAGCAGGAAGCCAATGCTTTTGTCAACGATTCTCTTGCCAATGTCCTTTTCAAGGGCAGTAAGACCTCGGCACACTCCAAGCCGTTTATCACCACCCAAATTCCATCGAGCGAGAAATTTGAGGAAAATGTCAAGGAATGGAACGAAAGCGGAGCCTTCAAGGGTGATGTGCGCTATGAGACAGCAAGCGACATCAGCAGCTGGATATGGGGATTTGGACCCATCTTGCTCCTCATCCTTTTCTGGTTTTGGATGACAAAGCGCATGGCAGGCGGTGCCGGAAGCGGCGGCATTTTCAGCGTAGGCAAGTCTAAAGCCAAGCTCTTTGACAAAAACGACCAGACCAAGGTGACATTCAAAGACGTAGCAGGCTTAGCCGAGGCCAAGACCGAAGTAGCCGAGATTGTTGACTTCCTCAAGAGTCCGCAACGCTACACCAACCTTGGCGGTAAAATTCCAAAGGGTGCCTTGCTTGTAGGCCCTCCAGGAACTGGAAAAACCCTTCTCGCCAAGGCAGTGGCTGGCGAGGCCGACGTGCCTTTCTTCTCCCTGTCGGGCAGCGACTTCGTTGAAATGTTTGTCGGTGTGGGAGCTTCGCGTGTGCGCGACCTCTTCCGCCAAGCCAAGGACAAAGCACCATGTATCATCTTCATCGATGAGATTGATGCCGTGGGACGTGCCCGTGGCAAGAATCCTAACATGGGCTCAAACGATGAGCGCGAGAGCACGCTCAACCAGTTGCTCACCGAGATGGATGGATTTGGAACCAACAGCGGTATCATCATCCTCGCCGCCACCAACCGCGTCGACATCCTTGACAAGGCACTGCTGCGAGCAGGACGTTTCGACCGCCAAATCTACGTTGACCTTCCCGAGCTCAACGACCGCAAGGAGATTTTCCAAGTGCATCTGCGTGGCGTCAAGACCGACGGCAGTGTTGACCTCGACATGCTTTCACGACAGACACCAGGCTTCTCGGGCGCCGACATTGCCAACGTGTGCAACGAGGCTGCCCTTATCGCCGCACGTCACCAGAAGGTGGCTGTGCAGAAGCAAGACTTCAACAATGCAATTGACCGTATAATTGGCGGCCTTGAGAAACGCTCCAAGGTCATGACCGAGGAAGAGCGCAACTCCATTGCCGTCCACGAGGCAGGGCATGCTACCGTGAGCTGGCACCTCAAGTATGGCGACCCATTGGTAAAGGTAACAATCGTCCCACGCGGAAAGGCGTTGGGTGCTGCATGGTATATGCCCGAGGAGCGACAAATCACTCCACGACAAGCACTGCTCGACAAGATTTGCTCTCTCATGGCTGGACGTGTGGCCGAGGAAATGTTCCTGGGCATCATCGACACCGGCGCCCTCAACGATCTTGAGCGTGCAACCAAGATTGCCTATGCCATGGTTACCTATTACGGCATGAGCGATGCTCTGCCAAATGTCTCTTACTACGACAGCAGCGAAAACTATGGCTTCTCTAAACCCTACAGCGAGGAACGTGCACAGAGCATCGACAAGGAAGTTCAGGCTATCATAGACCAGGAATACAAGCGCGCACGCGAGATTCTTGAGCAATACACACAAGGGCATCACGCTCTCGCCAAGCTGCTGCTTGAGCGAGAAGTAATCTACACCGAAGATGCCGAGAAAATCTTTGGAAAGCGCCCCTGGACATCACGCCTCGACGTTCTTGACGGAGAGCAAAATCAAGCCAACAAGAACAACACCAGCGTGGCTCTGCCAAGCGGTTCCCAACCTGCCGGCAACGAGCAACCCACCGATAACGAGCAACCCATTGATAACGAGCAACCCATTGATAACGAGCAACCCATTGATAACGAGCAACCCACCGACAACGAGCAACCCGCTGATAACGAGCAACCCGCTGATAGCGAGCAACCCATTGATAACGAGCAACCCACCGACAACGAGCAACCCGCTGATAACGAGCAACCCGCTGATAGCGAGCAACCCACCGACAACATTCAACCTCCAAAATTCAAGGGATAGATAAATAACTCCTGTCTCAATCGCCACCTTATTATGCTGAGGCACAGCACTATAGGGTGGCGATTTTGCTATTACAAAAAAAATGCGTAACTTTGCAACGCTTTTCGTGTGTTAAGGAGGGCGTAAATCAATGATTTATCTCCCCTCCCATAAAGTTGCTTAAATCTAAGCTGCCAGCCGTAAAGCACATTTATTAACCAAATCATTTTTTATGCGTAAAGCTTTATTTTTGATTTTGTTGTTAATCTGTTCAATCGGTGCAAGTGGTCAAGTGACTGTGACAGCCACAAAGTATCACCCCGGCATGGGAGGCGCTGGATGGGTAACAGCCAGCGGTTCAAGAATAGACAACAACAAGCTGAAAAACTACGAGATTAAATGGGTAGCCCTCTCTCGCGACTTGTTCAACAAGCTCGGCGTGAAAATGGGCGACGAGGTAATCATTGAGTGCGCCAACAAGCTGCTCAATGGAGTTTGGATTGTGAAGGACAAGATGGGTCCACGCATGCGCAACCACATCGACATTCTCCTCCCACGAGGCGACAAGATGAACTTCCACGGTCCAATAAAGGTGCAAATTAGCAAGAAGCGATAACACCTCTCACACACAACTATTAAAGAAGCTGCATTCCATAAAACGGATGCAGCTTCTTTATTTTAGCCTATAGCTTTTGTCAGCGTTCCCAGTAATGGATTACTGTAGTGCTGAAACCTATATTACCTGAATTACTTGCTCTCCTCGGCAAGAGCCTTGACGATTGCCTGAACTTGCTTCCATGCCTTCTCCACAGCGGGGATGTGGCAGCGCTCGGCTGGCGAATGAACATCGCGCAGGGTGGGACCGAAAGAAATCATCTCCATGTCGGGACGAGCCTTAAGGAACAATCCGCACTCAAGACCTGCATGGATGGCTCTAACCTCGGGCTTAACACCAAATAGCTTCTCCCATTGCTCCTGTGCAACGGTGAGGAGGTGGCTGTCGGCAATGGGTTCCCATCCCTGATATCCACCCTCGCTGATAATCTCGTTGGCACCAGCCAGGCGGAAGATTGTCTCGCACTTGTGGGTGAGGTCATACTTGCCACTCTCAATCGACGAGCGGTGGAACATCTCGACAACAATCTGGTTGCCCTCACGCATCTTAACGCTGGCGAGGTTGGTCGAAGTCTCAACGAGTCCGGGAATCTCCATGCTCATGGCAGCGATGCCGTGAGGTGCAGCATAGACTGCATCAACAACTCGACGTGCAGTGTCGGTGTCGATAATAGTCTCGGGAACGTCGATACTCTTGCAAGTGATTTCCATCTTGGGCTCGGTGCGCTTGTACTCGTTCTTTACATCGGCAATGAAAGAGTTGAGCACAACACTCAGCTTCTCCTTATCCTCAGGCTTGATACCTACAACAACGGTAGCAGCATGAGCTATAGCATTGTGGAGGTTTCCAGCGTCGATGTATGCCAGCACATAGTCCATCTCGGCACCAATGTTCCACAGCAGGCGGCTGCTGAGCTTGGTGGCAGTGGCATAACCCAGGTGGATGTCGGCACCACTGTGACCACCGTGCAGGTGCTCAAACTTAATCTCGAAGTAGATGCGATCCTTGGGAGCGGCCTCTGGCTTGTAGTTGAACTTGAAGATGCTCACCAAACCACCGGCACAACCCATTGTGATCACGCCGTCTTCCTCCTCGTCGAGGTTGAGAAGATAGTCACCCACGAGCATGTCGGCCTCAATGTTGCTGGCACCGGTGAGTCCGGTCTCCTCGTCAACGGTAGCAAGTGCCTCAAGGGGGCCGCACTGGAGCGATGGCTCGATTACTGCCGCAAGTGCAATGGCAAGACCCATGCCGTCGTCGGCTCCAAGAGTGGTGTTGTTGGCGCGAACCCAATCGCCGTCGATGATAGTCTCAATGGGGTCGGTATCGAAGTTGTGGGTAGAACCGGGACCTTTCTCGGCTACCATGTCCATGTGACCTTGCAGCACGATGCC
>CAMJZF010000075.1 GCA_946410125.1 uncultured Prevotellaceae bacterium
ACCTTGAATCAATCCCTCTTATTTCTTTTTTGAAAAAATATTTAGGACAATATTGGGTAAATTGTGTTTTTTTCGAAAAAAAAACGCCAAAAAATTTGCCAGTTCAAAAAATGTGCGTAACTTTGCACCGCAATTTTAAGCTGGTGCGTTAGTTCAGTTGGTTAGAATGCCTGCCTGTCACGCAGGAGGTCGCTGGTTCGAGTCCTGTACGCACCGCAGTGGAGAGAGGAGAAGAGCGGATATGTGCCTCGGCACTTTTCGCTCTTTCTTTTTTCTTGCCTTAACTTCCCCACCACCCTATAACCTAAAACCTTGACCCATTCAGTTGCTTTTCTTATTGACAATTTGCGGTCAATTCATGGTAATTCATGTAAAAAAAAACATGCGCAGCCCAGCCTCTCCCCTTGAGGGGGAGAACGAGAGGGGGCTACCTTCTTGGCTTGAAAAAAAACTGTCTCTAAAGTAAATTTTCTTGTGTCTTTATTGATAATTTGCGGTCAATTCATGGTAATTCATGTAAAAAAAACATGCGCAGCCCAGCCTCTCCCCTTGAGAGGGTCTAACTCCCTTCAAACAAATAAAACACTTCCTAAAAACCAATTGGAGGATGTGTCAAATAACACGACACACCCTCCAATTTATTTAGATTTAGCTTTTTACTTATTCAGCAGCGCCACCGAGAAGAATGTCATACACGGCGGTAACATCGGCACTGGTAACCACACCATCGCCAT
This sequence comes from uncultured Prevotellaceae bacterium, assembly GCA_946410125.1. Classification (GTDB taxonomy): domain Bacteria; phylum Bacteroidota; class Bacteroidia; order Bacteroidales; family Muribaculaceae; genus Sodaliphilus. Next base: position 735 of record CAMJZF010000075.1, read on the forward strand.
TGACATCGCTTGTGTCATAGAACGTCATCACACCATTGAGCAAATAGTCATAAAGTGCTGTAACGTCGGCACTGGTAACATAGCCATCACGGTTCACGTCACCATAGATGCCTTGAGGCTCATCGTCCTCTTCTTCTACCCACATGCAAGAGAATGTATAGCGGTCGTCAAATTTAGCAATTTGAGTTGCCTCGCCTGTAGTAATATCAACTTCATAGAGGGCGGTATCATACTTACCATTAGTCTGCCACTCACTGTCGGGAAGATTTCCCCAAGAACCATTCTCATTAAACCCCTTGCCACTGTTGAAGTAGCCGTTCCAATACATCTTGGTGGGGTCTTTCTTGCTGAAACATGCACTCTGGCGCTTAGCCTGCGAGCAGTAACCTGTTGCCGAATATGGGTTCACCATCTCGGTATAGGTCTCACCGGTCTCAGGGTCAACTGCCTCAACAGGGGTGCCTACCATCAAGCCCGATTCAAGATCAAACTCATAGAGCTGGGCCCCGGTGAGGTTGCCATTGATGTCATACATCTTACCATCCTCTCCCTCATATCCCGCTGTTCCACCGCTGGTAAGGGCAAAAGCACGTCCCTCACTGTTGATGGCAAAGGTGACAAAATTCTCATAGTACAGACCTGGGGTGATGGGAGTAATCTCCATTGTGCTGAGGTCTATAGTACAGATGCAGTAACCTGTATCCTGTGTGTCACCAAAGAAGTCGGGATCATTGACAATTTCCTCAGGAAGGTCCTGCGCTGTAAGATAGAACAAACCATAAACCAGGCCATTCTTGGGATTAGCGCACATGCCTGCCGATTCAAGGTTGCTTGAAGTGTGGAAATAAGCACTGCTAAGGAGGTCACCGGTATTGGCATTCCACTTGCGAACAGCAAATCTTTCACTGTCCTCAACTTCCTCACCGGTACGCGACATCACTGTAGTGATTACACTGTCATTAGGATTCATTACCGAACCCGAGTTGCCAAACATCAGGTTGAAATTTGTTGCCCACAAAGCCATGGCATTATTGGTAAACTGACCATTAGAGTAGAAATCACCGATTACCACATCGGGGTCCTTTACTGGCTGGGTGAGAGTTGTGCCATCGACTGTCATCGAATAGATGCCGTTCTCTACCACAAAGACAGCCTTGCCAAGAGTGCTATTCCAGCCCACATAGGTGCTCCAAGGGCCGTCATGACCACCAGTATAATCGGTGTCATTATGATAGCTGTGATTATAAACACCTTTGATTTTCAAGGGCTCAGCATTAGTTGAAAAGCAAAACAATGCCACCAAGGCAAGTGTTGCTAAAGTTATCTTTTTTGTCATAAATGATTAATTAGTTTAAAATGTAAGTATTGGTTTGGTATATAAAGCTTAGAAAGTGGGTTAGTAAATTCGCCAACAAAGGAACTAATAATTATTCAATAATGCAAAAAAATCGACAAAATAATGAAAATCATCACTTTGTCGAAATCTTTTAGCCCGAATCGGTCATTACCACATAAGACTCAGAAAGGCTTGTTTGAAATGCTTGAAGCGCCATTTCTTGACTCGGCGGACTGCCTCACCAAGCAATATCACTACCGAAGTACTGGTCACTATTATCACCCAATCGGTAAAATTGATGGGCTCGACATTAAACATCAATCCGCCAAAATTGATGATGAATATCTGCCCTACGATAATCAGCAAGGCTATAAACACAAAGCCTCGGCAATTCTTTAGGCGGAATGCAGAATAGGCCGACCTGAACGCACGGGCATTAAACAGGTTCCAAAACTGCATCATCACAAATGTGGTGAAGAACAGGGCACTCTCATGAGGAGTGATGGAATGAAGCGGAGCCTTGGCAAAGCCACCATTTAACAACGACCTGAAGAATCCACCGAGCGACCCCACGGCACTTATATCGCAATGCTTGAGCGCATAGAACATTGTTATCAATATAGCGCTGAATATAAGTCCGGTCCATGTTATGTGCGACCACATGCGGCTGTTGATAATAAATTCATGGCGGTCGCGGGGTTTCTGACGCATGAGGCTCTTGTTGGGCGGCAACGACGACAGTGCCATTGCGGCAAAGGTGTCCATTATAAGGTTCACCCATAACATTTGAGTCACCGTGAGTGGAGCATCGGTGTCCATAAAGGCACCAGCAAGTACCACTAAGCATGCCGCCACGTTGACGGTAAGCTGGAAGAGCAAGAATCGCTGTATGTTACGATAGAGCGAGCGACCCCATGTCACGGCGTTGCCAATGCTCGCAAATGAGTTGTCGATAATAGTAATGTCGCTTGCCTCCTTGGCAACACTGGTTCCATCACCCATCGACAATCCCACGTGGGCTGCCTTAAGGGCCGGAGCATCGTTAGTGCCATCGCCGGTTACCGCTACCACCTGGTTGCAACGCTGCAGCGACTCTACAATGCGTTTCTTGTCATGCGGACGGGAGCGCGCAATAATTTTAAAGTCCATCACCCGGGCATCGAGTTCCTCGTCGCTCATGGCTTCTATTTCGGGACCGGTAACGATGCTCTGCCCTCCGCATCGGTCATCATTCCACAGCCCTATCTGCCTGCCAACTTCTTTGGCGGTTATTGCATTGTCACCGGTGATTATCTTAACCTCGATACCGGCCTTGAGGCATTCTTCAACAGCTGCGGGAACATCGGCACGCACGGGGTCGGCAATGCCCACAACCCCCATGAAAGTAAGGCCTGCTGCCACAATCTGTTTCTCGACTACCGCTTTTTCGCCCGTGCCAAGCTCCTTGTAGGCAAAGCCCAGAGTGCGCATCGCCTTACTCTGGAATCCCATAAGCTGGTCACGAATCGAACCATGACCAACATCTCCCCAAGTGTTCTCACACATGGAGTAAACTATTTCGGGAGCTCCTTTTATATATAGAATATCTTTACCCAGAGCCTCGCTATGGACTACAGTGGCCATAAACTTGCGTTCGGTACTGAACGGAACTTCTTCGATAGTCTCGCAGTGTTCACGCACCTCGTCATAGTCTACGCCTTGCTCGTGAAGCCACAGCAGCAACGCTCCCTCGGTGGGATTCCCTATTACAGTTTTCTTTTCGCCCTCTATCACAAGGTGGGCCGTTGAATTGACGGCGATACTCTCGGCTATTATCAGTGACTCGCGATTACTGTCAAGCCCATTGTCTTCTAAACCATAAAAACAGGCTTCCTTAACGCTCATCTGGTTCTGAGTGAGGGTGCCGGTCTTGTCGGTACATATTACAGTAGTGGCACCCATAGTCTCACAGGCATGCATGCGACGCACCAGATTTTGCGACTTGAGCATGCGACGCATACTATAGGCAAGACTCAACGTCACAGCCATGGGCAAGCCTTCGGGCACAGCCACCACAATCAGCGTCACCGCTATCATTACAGACTGCAACATGTAGGTGAAAAAGTCCAGATTAAATGCCGCACCATCGGTGTGAAGGAAATAGGCTACTACCCTACCCACTATCACCAGTGCAGCAATAATATAACTAATGTGTGAGATAAGCAACCCCAGGCGGTCGAGTTGTTCGTTGAGAGGCGTCTTCACACTGGAGTCAATCTGTGCGCTCTCCATCACCTTGCCATTCTCGGTACTGTCGCCAACAGCAGTCACCTGAGCTATGCCGTGCCCCTCCATAACCTTCGTGCCACGCAGCACTTGGTTGCTGGGGTAGGTCGCCTGAGAGTCAAACAATGCCTCGTCGGTTGTCTTGACGCATTGGGGCTCGCCGGTAAGTGACGACTCGTCCATCCTGAGAGAGTGAGCCTCAAGCAGAGTGGCATCGGCAGGCACCTCCTCGCCTGTATTGATCATAACCACATCGCCAACCACTACGTCGCGGCGAGCAATTTTAGCCACCTTCCCTGCACGGATAACCTGCACCGGCTCATCGTCATTGACCTGATTGAGGATGGCAAATTCTTTCTCAGCCTTATACTCAAACACAAAAGCCAAGCCAGTAGCCAAAGCTATCGCCACAAAAATGCCCACTGGTTCATAGAAGACTATCGCCTCCTTGTGAAGCCCATAATATTCATAAAAAGAGATGCCTACCGACAACACTCCTGCCACCAGCAAGATAATAATGAGTGGGTCACGAAACTTCTCAAGCAGCTTCTTCCACCATGGATCTTTCTCTACGGGAGTCAAAACATTAGAGCCATGCCGTGCCCTACTCGACACAACCTGCTCATCGGTAAGACCTATGTAATGATGTTGCTTTGCCATAAATAAAACAAGGGCAAACCCTCTTTTGTGCCACAAAATTAATCAATACTTGACAAATAGCAAAATCCATGCCAAATTTCACCAAGAAACATCCTGCCTGGAACTATAAGCATTTATTCTTGCAATGTCCACATAAGAAAGGCTCAAGGTTTTAAACCTCAAGCCTTCCTAATAAATATATAGCGTTTTGTTTTATTATAAACAAATTGCGTGCTCCAAAGAAATTTTATTTAAGAGCCTCGTCTACCTTATCATTAGGCACCATTCTTTCTTCAAATACGTAAGCACCGGTTTTGGGAGAGCGAACCATCTTAATCACCTTGCTAAAATTACGACCTTCACCAGTTTGAAGGGTTGCAACTGTCTTTTTTGCCATGACTCAAAAATATTATTTAATTTCTTTGTGAATAGTATACTTCTTCAAGTAGGGGTTGTACTTCTTCAACTCCATACGCTCGGTTGTGTTTTTGCGGTTCTTTGTAGTGATGTAACGTGACATGCCAGGAACGCCGCTGCCCTTTTGCTCGGTACACTCAAGAATCACTTGAATGCGATCGCCTTTTGCTTTTTTTGCCATAACTTAATCCTCGATTTAATAGATTGTTTTAATTTCGGTTAAATGTCCCTCCTGAGCGGCTTTCTTCAAAGCGGCATCGAGGCCAATGCGGTTGATAAGACGAAGACCGCTTGCGCTAACTGTCAAGCGAATCCATTGATCCTGCTCTACCCAATAGAACTTGCGGTTGAACACGTTCACATTGAATTTGCGTTTTGTTCTTCTTTTAGAGTGCGACACGTTGTTACCGGTAATCGCCTTCTTTCCTGTGATTTGACAAACTTTTGACATAGTTTTTACTTCAATAATGTTATCAAAAAAATTTAATTTTCTTGATTTCAAGCAGCCACTTCTTTCAAGAATCCGCGTAGCACAATAATCTACCACGACACTCTTCACCACCGGCGATAAATTGACGTGAGAAGCCATCAATGCTACCCACCAGCAGGTTGTTTTTCGTTTAAATATCGTCCTACGCTTTATGGCCACTGTTAAGCATCGTCGGCAGCCATCGAAGTTTCAACGATCATGTCACAGAACAGGACTAACGGGAATTTCTCGTTGAGTACCCTGACTCGAAATCGGTTGCAAAGGTAAGCACATTTTTTCAATCCACCAAATTTTTTCTCACACTTATTGGAAATCCCTATCGCGCAATCTTAGTCAAGACAATCTATTGCCCTTACCTTCAAGACCTTAACTATAACGCAATTATAAATATCAATTCATTTATCTCGGCACAAAAAATGTGCTGTGCTACCGTTATGTATTAGAGTTTCAAGGCATTGAAGAAGTGCCACATCACGATGGCGGCACTGCAGGCAATGTTGAGCGAGTGCTTGGTGCCCTGCTGCGGAATCTCAATGCAGCAGTCGCTGGCATCAACCACCGCCTGGCTCACGCCCTTCACCTCGTTGCCAAACACAATGGCATATTTTTCGCCCTTCGCAATGGGAAACTCCTCAAGACTCACGCTGCCGTGCACCTGCTCGATTGCGCAAATTTTATAACCCTGCTCACGCAGTTGTTCCACAGCTTCGAGGGCGGTCTTGTGATAGGTCCAAGCAACCGAGTCCTCGGCACCGAGGGCGGTTTTGTGAATTTCGTGTTTAGGCGGGGTAGCGGTAATGCCGCACAGCGCAATGCGCTCAATCACAAATGCGTCGGCAGTGCGGAACACACTACCCACGTTCATCTCGCTGCGCACGTCGTCGAGCACCACAGCAACCGGAATTTTCTCTACCGCCTTATATTGTTCCACATCAACCCTGTGCAAGTCGAGCATTGATTTCTTCTTCATAGTTTATGGGGCTCTTTTTGGGTGTCACTCAATGTTTTTAAGTACCTCATAATTACTATCTTTAATTGAAATGGCAAAAATGAGACACTCGTCGCGCCACGACTCTTTGTATTCTATGTTTTGGCTCTCTTCCATAATTACTGTCTTTCAACATGCAAAAATACAAAAATTTCACACCACTATTGCAACAAGTCAAAATAATTGTTGTATATTTGCAATCAGATTGCAGAGGCAATCTTTACATTCTGAATTAAAAAAGAAGCGTTTTGCTTTTCGCTTTTAGTTGAAACGTAGGAAATTTCAAACAAGATGCGAGGATTAGCGAAGCGGTTCTCACGCTTATAGCGTGGGCTGCTATTTTCACATCTGCATCTAAGGTTTTCCTACGACCTCAACTAAAGACGTGGTAATTCAGTCCACGCTTCTTGTGTATTAATGGGTATAGGACTGATGCCCAATAAGCTCATTTTTGATTATGAAGAAACTATTAATGCTTTTCCTTCTGTTATTGCCACTTGCAATATCATCATGCGGAGATGATAATGACAAACCAACATCCCACACCTCCAAAGTTCCTGAAGAAACAATTATTCTCAATGTGAATTTGGGTTCTTCCACATCTGTTGGTGATTTTACAATCGAATTGAGTGATGATTATAAATTTTCGTGTTATAAACGTAGACATGGATTTATATCTATTGTTGGCCCAGTCATTGGGATAGACAATATCAAGCTAACTGAGGCGCAGACATACAGCCTGACTTGGACACAATATGCCGCAGCACAAGTGGGATATGGGTATATATTTTTAGTTAGTAATTGGAATAATAAATATAGCCCTTATTCTTATGACTATTATACGGTGTATGTTGCTTCAGAGATAGGCAACACCAGTGAAGGCGTGAAAGGATACACTCTTAAAGTGAGAAAATTGCTTGAAAATGTGCCTCCTCAAAATTAATCGTCTATAAACCTAAAATCCTTCTATCAGCAAGGGCTATACAAATATAAAGCTATTGAGAGCAATAACTATAGTCACTCTGGACGCTTCACAAGAATCATAAGTAAAGTGAGCGCATTTACTGTATAACAATATTAAACTTAATTAATAACAGACACATTGGCAGAATCAAGTACGCGCTCGCTTAATTCCGCCAATAGGTTATAATAATTATTTTATTATGAAACATTTTTATCTTACCGCAATTACGGTACTAGTTGTGAATTTGATGTCAATAGCCCAAAATCAAGGGTGGGGAACTGTTTATGTGGAGTGGAATCCAACTACAATCTATTACACTGGTGGGGTTCAAGATAAGTATGAGGACGAACTTTTTGATATTAATTTTAATGCCTCATTATCCATGGGTTATAGCAGGACGTTTGCACTATCAAAGTCCATTCCTATATATTTCGAGACTGGTGCCGCCGCGCAATTCATGAATCGCAGTGAATCTGATGATGAGGTTAGAGAAAAAAGGTGGACGGAAACAATCAATATGTTATCATTGAAGGTGCCTGCTAATATCATGTATAGATTTCACATCCCTAATTCCACTGTCGATATAATCCCATACACAGGAATCACGTTGCGTGTCAATTTATGGGGAAATTATAATATCGAAAAAGGGATATATTCTTCAAAGAGTTATAACATCTTTAGTGATAAAGACATGAGCCATATGAGCGATTGGATGAGATTTCACACAGCCTGGAAACGATTCCAGATGGGTTGGCAAATAGGTGCGAGAGCGCATTTCAACAATAGGTTTGTTGTTGGGGCAGCTTTTGGTATTGATTTACTTGAGATAACCATGAAGAACAAAATGAGGTCTGGAAATTTCATGATTGGCTACAAGTTCTGATTATTAAGCCTATTCGAAAAAAAATGGTCACATCTGTTTGACACAATGATGAAGTCGGGAAAATAATTACCGCCACACTGAGCGTGCAGGGTGGCGGTAAATGTTTTCGGACAGCACAATAAACATTGTGCATTAATCAAAAATCCAGCTCAATTGCGCGTTATTTAAAGACGCTTGGCGAGCTCGGCGCTTTGAGCTTCGTAGCCGGGTTTGTTGAGGAGGGCGAACATGTTGCGCTTGTAGGCCTCGACGCCGGGCTGGTTGAAGGGGTTGACGCCAAGCATGTAGCCGCTCATGCCGCAGGCCTTCTCGAAGAAGTAGATGAGCTGGCCCAAGTACTTCTCGTTGAGTGCCGGCAGGGTGATGAGCATGCAAGGCACGCCACCGTCCACGTGAGCCAGGCGGGTGCCGAGCTCTGCCATCTTGTTAACCTCATCAACACGTCGGCCAGCGATGTAGTTTAGGCCGTCAAGGTCGGCATTGTCGGTGGGGATTACCACCTCGTTGCGCTGGCGCTCAACGGTGATAACCGTCTCGAAGATGGTCCGCTCACCATCTTGAATCCACTGTCCCATCGAGTGCAGGTCGGTGGTGAAGTCGACGCTGGCAGGGAAGATGCCCTTGCCGTCCTTGCCCTCGCTCTCGCCGTAGAGCTGCTTCCACCACTCGGCGAGGAAATGCAGGTTGGGATTGTAGTTCACCAGTATCTCTACCTTCTTGCCAGCTTGGTACAGGGCGTTGCGGGTCGCTGCATAGTCGACCATCATGTCGGCGGGAGCCTTCTCCATCTCAACGGCACCAGCAACCAGGGCATTAATGTCGAAACCTGCTATGGCAACTGGCAGCAGACCCACTGGAGTGAGCACCGAGAAACGGCCACCCACGTTGTCGGCGATGACGTAGGTCTTGTAGCCCTCTTGAGTGGCGAGGCTGCGCAATGCACCGCGCTTAGCATCGGTGATGGCAACGATGAGCTTAGAAGCCTCGGCTTTGCCTACCTGTTTCTCGAGCATAGCCTTGAGCAGACGGAAGGCGATGGCTGGCTCGGTGGTGGTGCCCGACTTAGAGATTACCACGATGCCGAATCGCTTGCCCTCAAGCAAGCGCATCAGGTCATAGAGATAGTCCTCACCGATGTTGTTGCCGGCAAAGACCACCTTGGCACCTTCATTCTGCTTATAAGCGGCGAAATTGTCGCTCAGTGCCTCAATCACAGCTTTAGCGCCCAGATAGCTGCCGCCAATGCCAATCACCACTACGTAGTCACACTCCTGGCGCAGTTGGCGGGCTGTGGCGTTGATGTCGTCGAGCTCGGCTGCGGTTATCTCACTTGGCAGATGAAGCCATCCCAAGAAGTCATTGCCCGCACCGTCACCCTTCTCAAGAGTCTGGGCAGCAGCAAGAGCCTGTGGTTTCAACGCTTCAATATCTTTCTCACTAACGGTTCCAAGAACCGACTTGTTGCAAATGCTTATCATTTTTTTAGTTTTTAGTAATCAGTTTTTAGTTCTTAGTTTTTCTATATGCCCCACATTGTGAATTATGCATTGTGAATTATGCATTGTGCACTGTGCATTGGTTAAATGGGCATGGTGTAGGCGCGGCGGCGCTTGTTGAGAGTGGTCTCAAAATATTGCCACTGCTTCTGCACCATCTCGTTGTGTTCAAGTTCGTGGCTGCTCTCGGCCCATTTATATCCCAACTTGTGGAAGCATGGAATGAGGTCGGTGAAGAGCAACGAGTTCACGCCCTTGCTCTGATACTCCGGCTTCACTGCCACGAGCAGGAGGTCAACAACATCATTTTTCTTGAACGCCTTGAGCATGTGATACCATCCAAATGGGAACAGGCGGCCACGATTCTTGATGAGCGCTTGCGAGAGCGACGGCAGCGCAATGCCCACGCCCACCAGTTCGCGAGTGTCATTCTTGACGATGAGCGAGAGGTCGTCGAGTGGCAGGTAGGGCAAGTACATCTTGATGTAATGCTCAATCTGCTTCTCGCTCAGCTGCGAGTAGCCAAAGAGGTTCTCAAACGCCTCGTTGATGAGACGGAAAATCGCCTGCCCATAGTCGGCAACAAGTTGCTTGCGGTTGGTATACTTGATATTGTCAAGGTCAAAGCGCTTCTTCACGATGTCGCTGATGCGCTGCATCTTCTCTGGCACTTGATCGGGCACCTTGATGTGGAATTCCACCCAGTCAACGTCCTTGACCATGCCCAAGCGCTCCAGCTGCTTGGGATAGTAATCATAGTTATAGATTGTGGCATTGGTGCCTACCTCGTCAAAGCCCATTATGAGGCACCCCTCAGGGTCCATGTCGGTGAAACCAAGCGGCCCTGTAAGCTCGGTCATGCCTTTCTCCTTCACCCATTTCTTAACAGCATCAAAGAGGGCGTCGACCACCTCGTCGTCGTCGATAAAATCGACCCATCCAAATCGACCCTCGTTCTTGCCGTGACTTTCGTTGAAACGATGGTTGATTATGCCCGCGATTCGACCCACAGGCTTGCCATCGCGATAGGCCATATAATATACACTTTCGCAAAAATCAAATGCCGGGTTCTTCTCGGGCATGAGTGTGCCAATCTCGTCGCTGATGAGCGCGGGAACATAGCACTTGCTGTCACGATAAAGCACATCGATAGGGAACTTAACGTACTTGAGCAGGTCCTTCTTGTTAGGTTCTATTTTTCTAATTTCTACTGCCATAATACCTTATATTATTGTTTTTCTGAGTGCAAAATTAGTGCAAGCCGAGAGAAATACAAAATGAAAAGCTAAAGATTTTCATTTTTATTGCCGAGGCGCAGCCTAATTTATCAAAAATTAGTGCAAGTTGAGAGCAGAACAAAATAATAAACGAACTTTTTTGTTTTTTATGCCGAAACTCCGCCTAATTTATCTGAAGATATAGTTTTTTCACCACAAAAACCATATAATTAAAACATTTTTATTAACTTTGCAGCCTCAAAACAATGTTCGGGGTGTAGCACAGTTGGTTAGCGCGCCACGTTCGGGACGTGGAGGTCGGAAGTTCGAGTCCTCTCACCCCGACCCAAGGCGACAAGTGGGAATACTGCTTGTCGCTTCTTCTTTGTAATCGCTTAATAATCTTCTGAATATCTTAAAGACTTCATTCTCATTTTCGGTTCGATATTCCCCTTTTTTCTTATCGAAGAAAATTCCTTCTGGATAGACCAATTTTTGGAGTTTTTGGCGGAAATAAAAGTCACCGTTACCCCACAATTCACCTAGTTTACAGCACATTGTGACAATGTTTCCAACTTCGGGCTCAAGGTTCGATAAATCCTGAGAGCAATCTTGCAACTCCAGTGTGATATCATCCAAATCACTATTCAACGAATCTATTGTGTCGGTATATACATCTTCGGGTATTTTCCCAAGCCCATATCGAACCTTTACATCCTTAACCGTTTGTTTTAACTCAGAGTTTGCCTTAGCACCAGATATTTTCTCGGTGAATACCTTCACTACTTCCCATCCTTTACTCTTTGCCAGTGAACGTAACTCTTCTACTTGTCGCTGCCATTCTTGTGATTGGGTTGAAACTCGCCCATAAATTACAACTTTTTTCATATTGCCGCAAATTGATTTATATGTTAATTTTGCCCAGTGCAAAGGTATAAAAAATCAATTATAAAGCAAATTTGCAATTGACTTTTTTTGGCAATAGAAATAAATTAATTTGACTTTTGTGTCAAATTTGCCTAATTTTGTGACATGAACAAAGATTTATCATACAACGTCAAATCTCTATGTCGGCGCAAGGGTTGGCAGTTAAAGGACTTGGCTTCTAAGATGGGTATAGACCCAGCAGCCCTAACACGTGCCCTCAACGGCAACCCTACACTGGAAACCATTAATAAGATGGCAACCGCACTAGGAGTGTCACCGACGAAACTAATAAAACGTCAGCAAGATATAAGCGGCTTCGTCACTATTAACGGTGAAGAGACCAGTTTTGACTCATTGGATGAACTGGCTGATTTGTTGGAAGTTAATATAACCCCTCGTACGTAGAACATGCAAATTCATATAGAAAATTTTTTTAAAGTCTTAAGGACGGCTAGCCCTTGGCCTTTTTTATGAGGAAGGAAGGGACTGCGGCAGGAGCGGATACCTGCCCCATAGGGAGGGGTACTCCCCACATTGTTGAGATAATTTATTAAACCACAGTCAACATCCAAGAAAAGGCCAACCTCATCTGGATTAGAACTTGATGGATTTGAGAAATATTAGAAACTACCTTTAATTGTATATGACTTAAAAAACAGATTAAATTATGGCAAAACTGAGATTACAGATTATTCTTGCAATAGCTTGTTTGGGCTTGTTGCT
>CAMJZF010000076.1 GCA_946410125.1 uncultured Prevotellaceae bacterium
AAGCATAGCCAAAAACATCAAGCCATCGGCGCGTGGTGAACTTGAAATCACAACTGTAAACCAGCATTATCTTAATGACGACAGAGTGCTTGTCAAGACTTTAGGGCGCGGTTTCGCATGGCTTGACACCGGCACACCAGCATCGATGCTTGATGCATCTAACTTTATTGCGACTGTTGAGACATGCCAGGGTGTGCAAGTGGCTGCCCTTGAAGAGATTGCCTACCGCAAAGGCTGGATTGACAATGAACAGCTACGCCAACTGGCTTCACCACTTGCCAAGAATGACTATGGCAAATATCTATTAAACCTGATTGACAAGAAATGACATTAGATAAGCCACAAATAATAAACCTGCCCAAGATATTCGATCCTCGCGGCAACCTATCATTCATTGAGAGTGAAGGTCATGTGCCATTTGAGGTAAAGCGCAGTTATTGGATATATGATGTTCCGGGAGGCATGTTCCGGGAGGGGCACGCCTTTCATGAGCAGGAGGAATTTATTGTGGCATTATCGGGAAGTTTCGATGTGGTAATAAACTATGGCACCGGCGAAAAGCGTTACCATTTAGCGCGTTCCTACTACGGGCTCTATGTCCCTCCAATGACTTGGCGAGCCATCGACAACTTCTCGACCAACTCAGTTGCTTTAGTCTTAAGCAGTACTATTTATGCCCCTAATGACTATATAGAAGACTTTAATGAGTATATCAAACTGAAAAATGGCTGAAACAGACCTTCACATGACTTCGAGCATAGATCAGTGCCAATTAATAGAATTAGGCAAGCATCATCATCCCAACGGCAATCTCACTGTTGTTGAAAATGGTGTATCTGTTCCTTTTGACTTGAAACGAGTATTCTATATATATGATGTGCCAGGCGGCGAGGAACGTGGAGGTCACTCCCACAAAACATTAAAGCAATTGATAGTGGCGATTAGCGGAGCCTTTGATGTTCTACTCGATGATGGCATTAATCAAATTAGTGTTACTCTAAACCGCCCATATCAAGGTCTTCTCGTTGCGCCTGGTGTTTGGAGCAAGCAATATAATTTTTCATCGGGCTCGGTGTGTCTTGTGCTGGCATCTGAGCATTATGATGAAGCCGATTATGTGCGCGACTACAATGAATTCAAAAAACTTACTTCATGTAAAATCTCAAAATGAAATATACTTTTCTTGACTTGGCAAAAGCCAACGAGCCATATATGGAGCAGCTTCAAGAAGCTGCTTGTAATGTAATAAAATCGGGCAGATACCTGCATGGCGAGCAAACTAATCTGCTGGAACAGGAAATAGCAGGATTGTGCGAAGCAAAGTACTGCATTGCAGTAAGCAATGGACTTGACGCATTAAGGCTTATACTTAGAGCTTATATTGAGTTAGGGGTACTTCATCAAGAAGATCATGTTATAGTACCCGCCAACACCTATATTGCGTCGGTTCTGGCAATCAGCGACAACGGCATGACCCCATGCCTGTGTGATGCACGCCCCGACACGATGAATATTGACTCTTCACTTATTGAGAACCTCATAACCCCAGCAGTCAGGGCAATCATGCCTGTTCACCTTTACGGAACACCCTGCTGGGACGAAGAACTCATGACTCTTGCCAAGCGATATGACCTCAAGATTATTGAAGACAACGCGCAAGGAATTGGTGCAAAATCTAATGTTCCAGGAATCAACGGCACTTTTACAACCGGTGGTCTCGGTCATGCCAGCGCATTAAGTTTCTATCCAACTAAAAACCTTGGGGCACTGGGTGACGCTGGAGCAGTAGTGACCAATGATGAAGAACTGGCTAAAGCGGTGCGTGCCATTGCCAATTATGGTTCAGACCGGCGTTATCATAACATCTATTTAGGCTTGAACTGCCGCATCGACGAGATTCAGGCAGCCATGCTTAGAGTGAAACTGCGTTACCTTAACGTAGAGAACATGCGACGTGCCGAGACTGCCAAGGCCTATAACCAACACATTACTAATCCATTGGTTAAGAAGCCCGAAATATTTGATGACATGATACAAATTTGGCATCAATATGTTATACGCGTGAAGAATCGTGACGCAATGCGCTCTTATTTAGAGAGAAAAGGCGTAATGACCGACATTCACTATGCCACACCGCCACATCGCCAGCCATGCTATCGCCGTTTCCAGTCCTATCGATTACCAGTCACCAGTGAAATTGCCGATGAGGCAATTAGTCTGCCGATGGGACACCCCATTACTGCTAATGATGCCCAAACAATTGCCGGCATAATTAATGACTTTAAAGGATAAGAAATGCAATTTGACAGTTACATCTATGCCCTCTTCTTGCCAATAGTATTCTTCATCTACTGGGCACTGAAAAACAAACTGCTTTGGCAGAATCTTTTTCTTCTTGCCACAAGCTACTTGTTTTACGGCTGGTGGGACTGGAGGTTCTTGGGCTTGATAATCATCACATCACTGTCGACATTCTTTACCGGGCTTGCCATTGGCAAGTCACGGCGCGGGATTGCCAAGATGTGGTGTACATTAAATATCGTCTTGAATTTAGGTATTCTCGCCACTTTCAAGTATTTCAACTTTTTCAGGGACACTTTTGTTGACTGCATGGGAATGCTGGGAGTCAATGCCGACTTCCCAACTGTGAGAATTATATTGCCTATTGGTATCTCTTTCTATACGTTGCAGGCTTTAAGCTACACAATCGACGTTTACCGCAGGAAAGTTGATGCCACGAGCAACATTGCGGCTTTCCTGGTTTACATCGCATTCTTCCCGCAACTGGTTGCAGGTCCCATTGAGCGTGCATCCAATCTCCTTCCCCAGTTCCTGAAAAAGAAGAAATTTGACTATTACAATGCCGTGATAGGCATGCGCCAGATCTTGTGGGGACTGGTAAAGAAACTCGTCATTGCCGACAATCTGGCTGGGTTTGTCGACCAGGTGTTTTACAATCCCACACTAATGAGCGCCAGCTCTATTGTGCTTGCGGCAATCTACTTTTCGTTCCAGATATATGCCGATTTCTCGGGTTACAGCGACATAGCAATCGGGTCGGCAAGGTTGTTGAACATAAGGCTCATGGCAAACTTCCGCTTCCCATTCTTCTCTCGCTCAATGAAGGAATTGTGGCAACGCTGGCACATCTCCCTCATGACGTGGTTCAGGGAATATGTCTATTTCCCTCTTGGCGGGTCGAGAAAAGGCAAGTTGAGAACATGTGTCAATATCATGATTGTCTTCGCCGTCTCTGGTCTGTGGCATGGAGCCGACTGGACTTTTGTAATATGGGGCACGGTCAACGGTCTCTTGCTCCTGCCTTTTGTGTTTTTGCCAAAAAAGACCTACAAAGACACTACAGCCACATGGCGCGACATTCCCAGGTGTATCCTCACTTTCTTGATCTTTGCTCTTGTCGTCATATCGTTCCGCTCATCCGACATCAATAACCTGAATGAATGTCTGGGTGTACTAACCTCTACCAGTTATTTCTCAATGCCCATAGGGAAAAGTGCGTTGTTGTATTTAGTTCTTCCGTTTGTTGTCGTTGAATGGCTTGGCAGGCATCAGGAATTTCCCATCATGACATTGCGTGTGCCCACTGTCGTGCGCTGGACAATCTACTGGGGATTATTATTCCTGATAACTTTTTACAGTGCAGACAAAGACATTCAATACATTTATTTCCAGTTCTAATTCAAGATGAAAGATTCTCTAAAGAAATTCACATTGCTATCGCTGCTTGCCGCAACGCCAATCATTGCTTTTGTGACATTCTATGCCATTAGCGATCCCTTTCACGTGGTTCATCCCATAACTAAAACTGCCGATGGACGCGACTCGGTAATCGTAGGCAACAACACGGGATTTGCTACAATCGAGACTTTCTTGACTCACAATAAAGCGCAACATTATGATTCGTTTATCTTTGGCTCATCAATGGCACAGAATTTCAAGACAAGTTATTGGAAACCATATATCGACAGCACGGCATCAACAATTCATTTTGACGCTTCGGGTGAAACTTTAGATGGCATCATCAACAAGATGCAATTCCTCAACAGACATGGTAGCCAAATCAAGAATGCCATGATAATAATGGAGGAAAGAATGCTACACAGGCCTGTTAACAATAACAGTATTCTTTATGCTCAACATCCAGCAACTACCGGGTATCACAATTGGTTCAACTTCCATACCATCTTTTTCAACGCATTCAGGAATTTTGAGATAATCGACAACACACTGAATAACAGGCCACTCGAATCTCTTAATGAAGACACTCCAATTCCTGACCGCATTGAAATCATTAATGAGTATTATTACGCACACATCGACTCAATACTTGCTGTTGACCCATCTAAATTCTTTACACCCAACAGGTTAGCCAAGCGCTCTTATTATTATCTACCCCAGCCCATAAAGCCGGCTATTGATGAGACAGTAGAGGCAAAACTGCGCAGGATAAAGTCTCTTCTTGATAAAAACGACACACACTACATCATAATTGTCCCACCTTGCAACAAGCGTCTTCAACTAATGGAAGAAGACCTGTGGATTCTGAAATCAATTTTCGGCCAACAACATGTGCACAATTTCAGCAGCATGGAGAAATATGTAGGAAATGAACTGTACTATTATGACAACAACACACATCTCATTTCCAGTCAATGCAAACTCTTGGTTGACTCGGCCTATAAGGAGGAGGCAGTTTCGGCCGTGAAGAATCCCTATTACGAAAAAAAATAAACGACCTCTGTTTTTAAACATATTATATGCAATTTGACAGTTACATCTATGCTTTATTCTTGCCCATAGTTTTTTGCATCTACTGGGCACTGAAAAACAGGCTGCTTTGGCAGAATTTATTTCTTCTTGCCGCAAGCTACTTGTTTTACGGCTGGTGGGACTGGAGGTTCTTGGGCTTGATAATCATCACATCACTGTCGACATTCTTTACCGGGCTTGCCATTGGCAAGTCACGGCGCGGGATTGCCAAGATGTGGTGTACATTAAATATCGTCTTGAATTTAGGTATTCTCGCCACTTTCAAGTATTTCAACTTTTTCAGGGACACTTTTGTTGACTGCATGGGAATGCTGGGGGTCAATGCCGACTTCCCAACTGTGCAGCTCGTTTTGCCTATTGGCATATCCTTCTATACGTTGCAGGCTTTAAGCTACACCATCGACGTTTATCGCAGGAAAGTTGACGCCACAAGCAACATTTTGGCTTTCCTGGTTTACATCGCATTCTTCCCTCAATTAGTGGCAGGTCCCATTGAGCGTGCATCCAATCTGTTGCCCCAGTTCCTGAAAAAGAAGGAATTTGACTATTGCAATGCAGTGATAGGCATGCGCCAGATCTTGTGGGGACTGGTAAAAAAACTCGTCATTGCCGACAATCTGGCTGGGTTTGTCGACAATATGCTGTATCATCCTTCAATTATGAGTGCCAGTTCCATTGTGTTGGCGGCTGTCATCTTTGCGTTCCAGATATATGCCGATTTCTCGGGCTACAGCGACATCGCAATCGGTTCGGCAAGGTTGTTGAACATAAGGCTCTTGGCAAACTTCCGCTTCCCATTCTTCTCTCGCTCAATGAAGGAATTGTGGCAACGCTGGCACATCTCCCTCATGACGTGGTTCAGGGAATATGTCTATTTCCCTCTTGGCGGGTCGAGAAAAGGCAAGTTGAGAACATGTGTCAATATCATGATTGTCTTCGCCGTCTCTGGTCTGTGGCATGGAGCCGACTGGACTTTTGTAATATGGGGCACGGTCAACGGTCTCTTGCTCCTGCCTTTTGTGTTTTTGCCAAAAAAGACCTACAAAGACACTACAGCCACATGGCGCGACATTCCCAGGTGTATCCTCACTTTCTTGATCTTTGCTCTCGTATTTCTATCGTTCCGTTCACCCAACATCAGTCACCTGAACGAATGTCTGGGCGTACTTACGTCTACCAGTTATTTCGCGATGCCAATGGGAATCTCTGCGCTATTGTATATAGTTCCGTTTGTTGTCGTTGAATGGCTTGGCAGGCATCAAGAGTTTCCACTAATGAAATTGGAGATGCCCAAATTGGCACGGCTGGCGATATATTGGGGGCTGTTTTTCTTAATTGCCTTCTTCAGCAGTGCGGGCCGGAACATTCAATACATTTATTTTCAATTCTAAATCAAGATGAAGAACTCGATTAGGAGATTCATATTGCACACGCTGTTTACCTTGCTGCCATTCTTTGCGTTTGTGGCATTCTATGTCATTAGCGATCCTTTTCATGTAATTCATCCCATAACCAAGACTGCCGATGGACGCGACTCGGTAATTGCCGGCAATAATGCAGGTTTCACTTCGGTAGAAACTTTTCTCGCTCATGATAAAGAACTGCATTATAATTCGTTTATCTTTGGCTCATCAATATCCAAAATGTACAAGGCCGATTACTGGAAACCATACCTTGACGATACGGCATCAATTCTTCATTTTGACGCATCTTCCGAGACTTTAGACGGCATCATCAACAAGATGCAATTTCTCAACGACCACGGAAGCCAAATCAAGAATGCCCTGATAATAATGGAGGAAAGAATGTTACATCGCCATGTCGACAACAACAACATTCTCTATGTTCAGCATCCGGCTACTACCAAGTATAGCAAATGGGTAGATTTTCACACCATCTTTTTTAACGCGTTCAGGAATCTTAAACTTATTGGCAATGTCGTTAAAAATATGCCTGTTGAATTAATCATTGATAATGAAATACCTAATCGCATAGGATATATTAACGAGGATTTCTACCCCACCATTGATTCGCTCATTGCTAATGACCCGTCAAAATTTTTCACTCCCGAAAGATTAGGAGGCCGTCAACATTATATTAAGCCCCAAGCTGATAATCCGGCAATCGATGAGGAAGTTGAAGCTAAGCTACTTAAGATAAAGAATATCTTGTTGAAAAACAATACTAATTATATCATAATTGTTCCTCCCGACAACTCGCGTCTTCAACTCATGGCCGAAGACCTGTGGATTATGAAATCAATTTTCGGCGAAGAACATGTGCATGATTTCAGTGGCATGGAGAAATATGTAGGAAATGAAAAGTATTTCTATGACAATAATGCCCATCTCATTTCCAGTCAATGCAAAGTGCTTTTAGACTCGGCGTTTAAAGAAGAAAGCATTGCAACCATGAGAAATCCATATTATGAGTACAAGAAATAAGTTCTGCTATGTATGCTTTAGCCGATTGCAATAACTTTTTTGTTTCATGCGAGCGAGTTTTCAACCCGCAGCTAAATGAAAAACCCGTTGTTGTCTTGTCCAACAACGACGGTTGTGTCATTTCGCGAAGCAATGAGGCTAAAGGACTTGGCATCCCCATGGGCTGTCCTGCCTTTCAAATCAAGAACTATACCAATGCAACTAATGTTGTTGTGCTCTCGGCAAGGCACATTCTCTATAGAGACATCTCTAACCGCATCATGCACATTTTAGGAGATGCGGTCCTTAATCTTGAAGTTTACTCGGTTGATGAAGCTTTTTTTATGCTCCCAAATGACGACGATGAAAAAAATCGATTGCTGTTGGCCGAATTGGTCAAGAAAATCTATAAATACGTCGGCATTCCTGTAAGTATAGGGTTTGCGCCAACCCGCACCCTGGCTAAGATAGCGAGCCATGTGGCAAAAAAGGACACGAAGAACACCAGCCGAGTGATGGGACTAACTACACAGCAGGCTGTTGACGAAGTGCTTCAACGCACAAAGGTTGAAGATATATGGGGAATTGGTCGCAGGCTTAATGCTAAATTATTGTCAAGCGGAATAGACTATGCCAACAAGTTTGTAAAACTTCCTCAGTCCTTTCTTCATAGTATTGGAAATATAAATCTCGTTCGCACACAGCAAGAACTTCTTGGCAAGGATTGCATTAGCATCAACCCGGTTACCATAGCCCACAAGTCGATAATGAATTCCCGCACTTTTGGGCATGTATTGAAGAATAAGAAAGAGATTTCGGACGCTGTTTTGTCTTTTGCACAAGCTTGTGCCACCCAGTTGCGTCAGGAACAAGCCGCAGCATCGACTGTGACAGTTTATGTCCGCGGTGATCATTTCAGGCAGGACTTGCCTTTCTACTCTAATTCCTGTTCGGTGAGAATGCAGGCCCACACATCATCTACCATTGAGATTGTTCGCAATGCCCTTATTGCCTTTAACAACATCTACCGTGAGGGGTTCTATTACCGCAAAGCCAGCGTTATGCTCAGTGACATTAAGCCAATGACTGAGTTGCAACTCAACATCTTCACTGGTGATAAGGAGGTAAGGCAGGGGCGCTTGATGAATGCTATCGACAGCATCAACAAGCGGTATGGGTCTAAACAAATAATGCTGGCGCCAAGTCTTACACGAGGAGAATGGGCACCACAGCAAAACAACTTCAATGCTCAAAGCAAGAATCTGCATTTCTACTCTGGAATGAGCAACACTTTTAAACCCTAAAAGACGGCCGTCATACCAAACAAAAATGCTAAAGGCGTTAATCCTTTAGCATTTTGGGTGTCATTTAGCGTTTCGCAACGGTCGGCACCCCATTGATGAAAAAAATAGTGATTACTTTTATTGATTTGCCTTATGTGTTATTATTTCGATACAAATTTATAACAAAAAACATTAATGACAAAATGTATTTCAATCAATTGCCAACAGAAAAGCACAAAAGCTCTTTATTTTTCAACAAGGTCATTCAGCCTAACACGTGTCAATACCATTGAACTCCATTGTTGTAGCTTGAATGCTTGTCATACTTGAAGTCGCTCAAGATACTCGACTTGACTGCAATGTGGAAGTTATAGGACTTGTAGGGACCCACTGGTACGAAACTGGCACTCATCACAAAGCAGTGCATCTCACGGGAAACAGAGCAGTTCATATAGGCAATCTTGTGGGTGTCGAAATTATAGCTTGCCGACATGGTGATGTTCCAATTCTTGGTAGGACGTATACTGCCATTAAAGCTTAGATTTTGGGTCCATTTACCCTTATACTCCATCTTTTTATAGTCAAATGCGCCATAGCCATAGTTAAGTGAATAGTTCACCGTGAGGCTCCACGGACAATCCCACTTCATGTAGCCATCGGGCTTGAGAACAATATCCGAGCCTTCAACCTTGCCACCACCCTCTTCTTCGTCGTTACCGCCATTGTTGCCAGGTCTTTTCTTCTTTTGTTTATCGGAGTCGTCTTTGTTGTCCTTGTTGCGCCCAAAGAGTTTCTTGAAGGTATCGTTGTTGAAGGTGTAGGAAAAAGAAGTACCAGTACTCGACAAGCGTCCCCAACCACCTCCGTGGAAGAGACGAAGTTTATTGATGCGCACAGGATTGCCATATTCGTTCAAGCCATACTTATATACATCCCATGTTGCACTCAAGTTCAAGTTAAAGCTCTTGGTGAGCCTGAGCAGGATGGATGTGTTAAGGTTACTCCACCTCAACGAGTCGGCAGCAAAGTTATAGGACTGACTAAGAGTAAAATTCTCAATTATAGATATCTTCTTAAATCCCGTACTGTCTTGATCGCTCTTGACTTTTGCCTCTAAATTATTAGCGATGCTGAACGAAACCATACCGGTCTTTCCACTCTGTGGCTGACCATAAATGCCATGTTGGAAATATGGATACTTGACGTTGCGTTCAACACCTTGATTATCGGTATAATTGTAGTTTCCATAATACCCCCAGAACTTAGAGCCAAAGTCGGGTGATGCCGAAAATGTAATTGTTGGAGTCAACACATGCCTTACCATTTGCAATTTGTCGCCCATAAACTTAAGGGGCTTGTA
This sequence comes from uncultured Prevotellaceae bacterium, assembly GCA_946410125.1. Lineage (GTDB taxonomy): Bacteria > Bacteroidota > Bacteroidia > Bacteroidales > Muribaculaceae > Sodaliphilus. The sequence goes on from CAMJZF010000076.1 coordinate 9,858, forward strand.
AAAGCCATAGAGTTTGGTACTTAACGAGAATGAGGCGCTAAAGTCAAAAAGGTTATAGAAACTATAGGTAGTGTCACGGACCACCGCACTGGCATTAGGATCCCATGATTGCTTTATCTTGCTGGTGTACATGCGGTCGTTGAGGGTAATCGACGGAGTGATGTTTATGTATTTGAACACATTGAATGTCGCCGAGATTGGTATCGTGTGAGAAAAACCGTTACGCCAGTCTTTTACTAAGTTCTTGCGGAAGAATTCATTCTCCTTGGCGGTAAGAGTATTTTGGAAACGACCTGTATAGGAAATCTTTATCTTCTCATACCATTTCTCGGCACCCACAGCTTTCTTGCGCTTGAATGGAGCTAACTGAGCCATTGTTATGGTGAAGTTAGGGAAAGAAACGGTAAGGGTTGAATCGGACGAACGTTGCGACACACTGGCTGTTGCCGAGATGCTCCACTTGGAGTTGGGGAAATTATAGGACCAGTTAACTGTCGAACTCTTGGTATTCTCAGTAAAAGAATTGCGGTAATAGTCGGTAATGTTACTTCGTGAATAACCGCTGGTTGCAAAGTTCACGCTGGCCGAGAATTGCATGTTTGGATTGGCTTTAGGGTTTTGAGTGTGGTTCCACACTACCGAGAAATTGTGGGCCTTCGAGTAATCGGGATCACCTTTATCGCCGGTAATCGTAGTTAAATAACTTGCACTCAGATGCCCCGAGAACTTATATCGCTTGGAATAGTTGGACTGTACTGTCACACCCCACGAGCCACGGGTATAGATTTCACCTGTAAGTGCAAGGTCAATATATTGACTCAAAGCAAAGTAATATCCACCATTTCTCAAATAGAAACCTCGGTTATAGTCCTCGCCAAAGGTTGGCACAAGCACTCCGCTTGAATACTTGTTGGTGAACGGGAAGAAAGCAAAGGGAACTGCCAGTGGCAACGGCAAGTCTTCCAGCACCATATAGGCAGGCCCCGTGATGACATTCTTTTTGGGCCTCATCTTGGCTTTTGTAATCTTGAAATAGAAATGCGGATGCTCATGGTTGTCGCATGTGGTATATATGCCATCTCTAATATGGTACTCATCATCCTCATGCTTTTTGGTTATTCCTCCTGTCAGATAGCCTTCACCCTGTTCGGTAATAATGTCGGTTATCAAACCTTTCTTGGTCTTGAAGTTGAAAGCCATCTTCTTCGACTGGTACTCACCGCTTGCATCAGTAAAGACTGGGGTACCGGTAAGCTCACCTATTGAATCGGGGACACCGATTGCATGGACAACATTGCTGTCCATGTTCATCGTGATTGACGAAGCCTTGAGGTTCATGTTGTCATAGCTCACCTCACTCTCACCATAAAAACGAAGGTCGTTTCGACCAAAAAGGATTATTGAGTCTTTTGATGAAAACTTCACAGCATGGTCAAGGTCGATGGCACGGGTTTTCTTGAAACGCGCTGTATCGCGAGGGGCTGCAAGAGTATCGGCATAACGACGGGAAGAATCGTTAAGCAAAGTCCTGCGACTGACACTGTCGATGAGCACGCCTCGATGAGCACGCCTCACGGCACCGGTAACCGACTGCTGCGACTGTGGTGCCGCAACAACCTGCAATGTGCCAATGACAACCATTGTCATCACAACAAACCAGAATAATATTTTCAGTCCTTGCGTTCTCAACCTAAATGGCAATAATTATCGAAATAACCTACAAAATTAATCAATTCTCTGCAATATCGGTTAAGATTGACAATTATTTAAGATTATAATACCTAAATGCAACAATGTTTTTTATTTTTTAACCCAAATCAGTATTTAGGATTTAACCCGAAAAAATTATAATTGCTTGTTATTCGCTTGAGTGAAGCAACGAATAATCGGGCTCGCCAAAGAGAGAGGACATTGCATCAAAACGCTCTATAGTGGCAGGACCGAATTTTTCTAATTTATAGCGAGCCACCTCAAGGGAGCGTATTTTCTCCGGATGTGACTTGCTATAGAATTTGTCGGCATAACACACGAGTTTTTCCTCAATGCTCACTGGCAATAAGTCACGATGCGGAAGCGGCAACCCACGTTCCTCTATTTCACTTAACGCAAGTCCTGCTCCGGTGTGTCGCTCACACACCAGAGCATGGCGATATAAGCCAATGTCATCAAGCATCTTACGCCCAATAACACCATGACAAATGTAAGGCTCAGTGCCATAACAATAAATTCCTGGCGCATCGGTATTGATGACACCAATGTCGTGAAGCATCGCTGCTTCAACCACAAAGTCGAGGTCAACGGGAGTTCCATGAGCAATTAGCCGTTGCCCCAGATGCTCGGCAAGTTGCGCAACTTGCCTGCTGTGAAGCAACAACAATTTATACAAATCGCTGTCAGGCTCATAAAAACGCTGTATTATTGAAACTGTATCTATCATTATATGAAAAAGGTGTGTCACACACTGTTTCAATATGCGACACACCTAAATTTTAACTAAAAATACTATTATTAATCAAGTATTGTATTCCAACCATGTACGTCCTCAATGTCGCCCTTCTGGATGCCTTGCAATCTCTTGTAGAGCTCGGTGACAACGGGACCGGCCTCTCCGTCCTTACCAATGTGGTAGTCCTTGTCATTGTCGAAGTCATAGATGTGGCTCAATGGGGTGCAAACTGCTGCAGTTCCGCACTCGGCTGCCTCATCAACCTCAGCAAGTTCCTCAACGGGGATGGGACGACACTCTACTTCGAGACCCATGTCCTTAGCAATCTGCTGGAGGCTCATGTTTGTGATAGAAGGCAGAATTGAGTCGCTCTTAGGAGTGATGTACTTGTTGCCCTTGATGGCAAAGAAGTTGGCAGGACCGCACTCGTCAAGATACTTCTTCTCTTTTGGATCAAGGAAGAGGACTGCCGAGAAGCCGTTCTCGTGAGCACGTGAGGTGGCGCGCATGCCACAAGCGTAGTTACCACCAACTTTCCACTTGCCGGTGCCAAGAGGAGCGGCACGGTCATACTCGCGATAGATAGCAACCTTAGTAGGCTTAAATCCGTCGGGGAAGTAAGGTCCTACTGGAGTTACGAACATGATAACGGTGTACTCCTGAGCGGGCTTAACACCTACTTGAGCCGAAGTACCAATCTCAACGGGACGGATGTAAAGTGAGCTGCCACTCTCATAGGGAGGAATGAAACGCTCGT
>CAMJZF010000077.1 GCA_946410125.1 uncultured Prevotellaceae bacterium
TCTCGAAGAGCAGGCGGCCGCTGCGGTCGTTGCAGGGCTGGGTCCAGTAGCGGTAAAACTCTCGCACGTCGCCACTGGGGTACCCCTGCGCTATAAGGCTCTTGCAGGTGGCGATGAATGGGGCAAGGCGGCTGTCAAGGTCGGCACTCACAAGATTGTTGCACTTGATTTTTATCCTGATGGTGTTGAGCAGGTGGCGCTTCATGTCCTGCTCGCTCACGTGGGTAGTGTCGGTTAGCTTCCAGTCGAAGATTACCTCACGTGCCAGTTCCTCGAACTGCTTAACGGTAATGCCCTCGTTCTTGCAGAACTGCTCCACCACGATGCCGCTCTGCAACATCTCGTTCAAAATTTCAAAATCGCCCTTATTATATATATTATTATCTCTCTCAATTATAATATTAGTAGAATTACTAATATTATATTGTTTGTCTAAAGGGAGGTGTAAACTTTTTTTAGAAAGTGCCTTGCTATCTGCCTGATATTCATCGTACTTAACGATTTTCGTTATACAGTGAAATAGTATGGTTCTCCTGCGCTCTATCTCGCCGCTCTTGATGAGGCCCTTGAGTGCCTTGTAGACCGTGGGCTCGCTCAAGCCACAAATCTTGGCGAGGCTCTTGACGCTGATCACCGTCTCGCCACGACCAACCTTGATGCCTTTCCACCACCGCTCCTCATGGTTGGCGACAAGCAGCAGGGTGAGAAACACACTAAAACAGCTGGGCTGTCCAAAGTGCTGCCAATTCATGATTTTGCGGTTCACTAATATCGAACCTTGATTTTTTACTTTCTTACTCATTTTATATAAAATTTATTTGTTTATCACATGCCGTCTTCATAGTAATGCACCGAATCTTCAATTGACTTTAATTCAGTCTCTTGTTGGCTTGGCTTGTTGCTTTTGTCGGGAATCTGCATTATAAAGAAACCTGCAAGCATGTAAAGCACACTCAATATAATGCAGACAACTATAAGGAAATCAAGCTCTTGGTTTTTATTTCTCATAATAAACGATTAAAGCGATGGTTTTTGGAGCCTCGAAGTAGCCAATGAACCAATCAATGTAAGATAAATGAAACTTTAACTGCTCTATTTCTTCACGAGAAATTGTTGCTGGCTCGCTTATGGGATAGATAGCTAATGCCACGTCTTTACTTAAATTAAATTCCTTAGTCGCAAAGCGACCTTTGAAATTTTCTTCAACATAATTCTTAATGCTTTCAAGCATTTTTGGAGATAGTTTTTGTTTAGTTTCTGTTTCCATAATTTTTTAATTTTTATGATTGACACCGCAAAAGTAGATAAAAAAAATAAAATATCAAAAAAATCACTGATAATTTTGATAAATATCACTGATAATTTTGATTTTATCACTAAAAAGTATTATCTTTGCACTGTTTATGTGGATTGCCAATGAATTCTTGATTTTTTTCTAAAAGTTTTTTGTTTTGACTCATAAGTTAATGACACAGCTCCGCAGTGATGCGTGGCTGTTTTTTTCCCCCCCTTTTTCCCCATTTTTTAAATGTGGTTTTTACCTATAGTGCAATTGTAATTTTGCATCGTGACAATTAATGACACAACCTTTTCTTTATTAACACATTAAATGTAATTACAGTAATGGACAAAGACCCCAAAAAAATGAATGATGTGGTGGAGGAGGCAACTCCCGCCATCGCGCCCGGCGAGAACGACGCGGCACAAATCGCGCCTGCTGCAGGCGAGAAGAAAAACGATGTGCCACGCATTAGCGACATTATCGACTCGATGAATTTGAGCGACAGCATTGCCACTTCGGCTAAAGCTATTCTTGAACCCTTGGAAAAAGGTGCAGCTCCTGGCGAGAACTTGGTCAAGCTTATTGTCAACGCCCTCAATCATGATGAGGATGTAAAGAATGCCGAGACGGCAGGATATTTGCGAGGCCGCAACGAGGTGATTGACGAGGCAAGCAAGGCATGTGACGAGAGGGAACCTCAACCGGTCAACTTCCCTATCTACAGCAAGCGCAGCTTCTGGGATTGATCTCCCCTCTCCCCTCTAATTAAGGGTTTAAAGGGTTTAAGAGTTTAAGGGTTTAAGAGTGCATTGTGCATTGTGAATTGTGCATTGTGCATTGTGAATTGTGCATTGTGAATTGTGCATTGTGCATTATGAGAACTAATAACTAACAACTAACGACTAACAACTTATTCTTATGTCAATAAAAAACACAATCAAGCGCGTGAAAGATGCACGCAACTGGGTGAAAAAGAACCGCCAGCTGTTGCTGTTGTTGCTGGCGATAGTGATAATGCTTATACTGGGCGGATGCTATGCCGGCGACCATGATGCCATGCTCGCCATGGTGATTGGCGGTGTGGCAGGTGGGCGACATGTCGTTGATGAGCCTCTCACCACCGACCTCACCCGTGAAGCTTCGCCCGACCTGTTGCTCAACGAGATTGACAGGCAAATCGTGAAAATACGCCCCATGGCCACTCCCATCGACCAACTGTCGCGATGTGCCGGCTCAAAACATGCGGGGAGCATGATAATTGACTTTTATAACGTAGACACTAAACCTACCGTAGCACTGCTCAACGAAGACTATGAGGAGCCCAGTCCTCAAAGTGCTGGCGACGATGATGCTCACCCGTGCATAGCCACCGACAACGACGACATGTTTGATGCCAGCGACACGATTCTTGTGCAGGGCGTCTATGGCTATGAGCCCGATGGCACTACCCGTTCAAGCAAGGAACTGGTGCTCTATGTGCTCTCGCGCGACAACGACGGTGTGCGTGTAATGGCACTTAACGGCAAGAAGATTGGAGCGGTTGAACAATGTGTGCCCTCAATCGCCGAGGGAACGAAACTGGTGCGCATGGGGCGTGCCGCAACCGAACTCGACGTCATGACTCCACAGTTTGAGGCGTTGCCTCGCAAGGCACAGCAGTTTTGCCAGATTTTCAAGATGCAGGTAGAGGAAAGTACCATGCACAAGATTGCCAACAAAGAAGTGCCCTGGACCATGAACGACCAGGAGGAGGCGGCAATCTACGACATGCGTCTGGGAATGGAGAAGTCTTTCCTCTTTGGAGTGAAGGCGAAGCTCTGGGACAATGCCAAGAAGGAAAATGTGATGTTTACCGGAGGCATCTGGCACCAGGCAGGCAAGGAGTTTACCTATGAGGACGGAGGCCTTACCAACGACACCGTCATCGACATGATGCGCGAGGCATTTACCGGCAATGCTGGCAGCAAGCGCAAGATTCTCATTGGAGGCTCGGAGTTTATAGGGCTTCTCAACAAGCTCGATTACCAGCGAGTTGTTACCGCTACCGACACCGTTACCAAGTGGGGCATCGATTTCACCGAGCTTCGTTCAAAGTTTGGCACGCTGTATGTGCTGCTCAGTGAGGTGTTTGACGAGTGTGGCATGCAAGATGCGGCAATGATTATCGACCCCGAGTATTTGCAAAAGTACACCCATGTGCCCTTCAGTGCCGAGACTCTCAACCTCAAGGCGAGTGGAGTGCGCAATGTCGATGCCACAGTTCTTACCGAGACAAGCTGCCTCGTGTTGCGTTATCCCAAGGCTCACATGCGCATCGTGAAGGTGTGACGAATTTCTTAACTGAGATTACAGTTTTCTGCTCATTTTTCTACAGAGGCTTTGCTCAGGCTGGCCTCTGTTTTTATGTTGCTTGCAATCTTGCTTGTAACCTTTAAAATAACAAGGTTTCAATGCAATACCGATAGTATTTTTATCGTTTTATTGTTAGCGTAACTATACCCTTGCTGGAATGAAGTTTTTGAGAGACATAAGATTGGCACCGTTTTTCAAGCACATGTTGCTGCTTGTAGTGATGTTGGTGTGCCCATTCAGAGGCCTCTCGCAACTTTATCTCAATGGGAAATCGGTATTTGCCGACAGTGTTTCCAACATGCTTCTCTACTCCATTCCCAAGGAGTGCTTTGGTGGCAGTTTCACTGCTGTGGTTCAGGCCGATACCACTTGTGGGTGGCACAACATCACCGTCAATGGCGTGCCGTTGACTGGCAATCCAGTCACCTTTGCCAACATTGGTGCCGGCAAGGCGTTCATGGTGCGGGCAATCAAGGACAGGAAGCCTATCGTCAAGCGGCTCATGTTTACCTACTTGCCCATCATGAGCATTGAGTGCAATGTTGGGTACGACTTTAGTGGTGGCAACATCACGCTCATGACCCCCGACGGCAATGTGGATGAGGCGATGACGGCACTGGTGAAATGGCGTGGCGGATACACTAACCGCGAAGGGCGTCACAAGCGCAACTACAGCATTAAGTTTGTCGATGCCAACGGTGAGAAGCAGAACCGGCGTTTGCTGGGTATGCGTCGCGACAACCATTGGAAGCTTGATGCGGCACAAGTCGACCTCTCGCGGGTGAGGAACCGGGTGGCTACCGACCTGTGGCTCGACATGGCGCGTCCTCCTTACTATTATGAGCAGGCCCCCGATGTGCTCACGGGAGCACGGGGCGAGATGCTTGAGGTTTTTGTCGACGGCAAATATATGGGTATCTACTCTCTCTCGGAGTGCATCGACCGCAAGCAGTTGCAGGTCAAGAAATATGATGAGCAGACCGGCACTTTCCACGGCATGATATGGAACGTAGTCTCTTGGAGCAAGATGGCAGAGTTTGTTACCCTGGAGGGATACAATAACAACAGCCCCAACTACCACTCTTTTATGATAGAGTATCCTGAGTTTGAAGACGTGCATCCAACCAATCACGTGGACTTGTACAATACTATAAGGTTTATGGCCTATGGCAACGTAAATACTTATAATGAACATGTGCATGAATATTTCGACATGCCGGTGATTATCGACTATGCCATTTTTCTTCAGTTGCTTATCGCTGTTGACAATGGTGTGAACAACATCTACTGGGCAATCTACGACCGCGAGGTGGACAAGAGGCTCACTCTTGCGGTGTGGGACTTGGACTGGTCGCTTGGCACCAACCGTGACTCGCCCGACTTTAGGGGCGGAAGGGCCGAGCCCAATTACGACTTCCGTTACTCGAGTCTGGAATTTCGACGGCTCACTGAGCCTAAATGTATCTACCACAATGCAATGATTAACAGGTATTGGGAGCTTAGGAAGACGTGGCTTAGCGAGGAAAGCCTTGCCAACAGGGTGAACAGGATAATCGACAACCTGATTGGCTGCGGAGCGGTGGCGCGTGAAGAAGCGCGATGGAGCGGCGACAGCGACATCAATGGGCTCAAACTCGACATTAATGCCGAGAGGCTTTATCTCATCGATTGGATAAAGAAGCGCCTTGCCCATCTCGACCGCACTCTCATGAGGCATCCCTGTGATGTGAATTGTGATGGCTTTGTCACCTGTGCCGACGTCACTATGCTCAATAGTTTCTTTATGGACGGATCTTGGGCCGATTACCCTCTTGACATAAATGGTGATGGATATGTCACCTCGGCCGATATTACGGCTTTTTATGATTATTATTTTAGTAGGTAATATACTATGAATGAGTTGTTTAAATATATTGTCATGTTGTCGGTGTCGATACTGGGTTGCGGTGCCGGCAATGCAGCAGTGAATTTTTCTATTGAAAACTGTCCCGTTTTTTGCGACACGGCATCAAGCTCATTGCTTGCGTCGGTGCCGCGGCAGTGGTTTGGGACAAGTGTTACCGCAACTCTTGGTGGCGACGACGTGGTGCTGGGCATCGATGGCGAGGCAATAGGCGATGACCACACTTTTACATTCGCCAACATTGCCGGTGACCGGCAATGGACGGTAACAGTCGCTGATAGTGATGGCAATCACAAGGACTATAGCTTGCAGTTTACTTATCTGCCAATTGTTGAGCTGGAGGGAGTTTTTGGCTATGACTATGCATCGGGCACAATGGTTCTTGCCGAGCCCGGAAAAGCTGCTACTGAGGTGATGGCGGCAAAGGTGAAATGGAGAGGTGCCACTACCAACACCCCCGAAAAGCACAAGCGCAACTATAGCATCAAGTTTGTCGACGAAAATGGCGAGAAGCAGAATCGCAAGCTGCTGGGCTTGAGGCGCGATAATCATTGGATTCTTGATGCCGGTCAGCCCGATATGGCACGTGTGCGCAACCGCGTCGCCACCGAGCTTTGGCTCGATATGGCTCGGCCTGCCTACTACTGCGATCAGGCACCCGATGCGCTTAGTGGCGTGCGCGGCGAGGTGGTGGAGATGTTCCTCGGCAATGAGTATAGGGGCATTTATTCTCTCACCGAGGCTATGGACCGCAAGCAGTTGCAGCTTGTAAAGCATGATACTATAGATAATGTGTTTCATGGAGGCTTGTGGAAGACCAACACCTTTAACGACGAGACGGGTTTTAAGGCAGCAAGGATGTACGACAATACTTCACCCGATTATTATGGCTTTGAAACCAAGTATCCCGAACTTGACGAGGTGTTTCCCACGAGTTACAAGGTGTTGTATGATGCCATTTATGCTATGGCGTCGAGCGAGGACATCAGTACCTACAACAACTGTGTAGACCAGTTCTTTGATGTGCCGGTTGCCATCGACTACACGATCTTTTATCTCACCATCAATGCTACCGACAACACTGCCAAAAATATCTACTGGCTGTGCTACGACAGGGCTGTAGACAAGCGTCTGTCACTGGCTGTGTGGGACCTCGACACTTCGGTGGGGCAATCGTGGTCGCCTGCCGATTGGCGTCCGCCAATTACCGCTTACGACTATTTCCGCCAACCTTATAACTGGCTTTTCAAGATGTTCTTCCACAATCGCTGCAAGTATCGCCAGGACTTCCTTGACCGCTATGATGAGTTGAGGCAGTCGTGGCTCAGCACCGAAAGTCTTGTCGGCAGGTACAGCACGGCTATCGACAGGCTTATCGACTGCGGTGCTGCGGCTCGCGAGCAAAATCGGTGGAATGGCGACAGCGACCTTTATGGTCACGATCTTGATTTTGCTGCCGAGAAGCAGTACATCGTTGAGTGGTTTACCAAGCGCCTGCCGTTGCTCGACAGGTGGATGCATCACCATTCCTGTGATGTGAACTACGATGGTTATGTCACTTCGGCCGATGTCACGCTTGTCTATGATTTTTTGCTCAATAGCGGGAGTGGGGATTATGATGAAAATCTTGACACCAATTACGACGGTTATATCACCTCGGCCGATATTACTGCTATCTACGATGTGCTGCTTGGGCTTTAAGTCTTTGAGCCAATCGGGCCTATCTTGATTGATGATTGCTTAGCCTGAAATTTTTAGAAACATCCTTTATATCCTTTTATTCCTTCCCTCCTCCAAGCCAAAGTGTAGAAAATTTATAAAATACATTAAATTTGCCTAAAATTTTAACGCTTTGAGGTCATTTGCTGGCGCACGATGGCTACGGGTGTTGCTACTATTAAGGATTTTTACTACCTTTGCAACGCAATTCCGGGAGGAGGGGGCTCTGAAGCTTCCTCTATTTTGTTATAATTAGGGAAATTGTGGCGCACTTTGCATGCGCTGTACACATAAAATGTAATAAAAGAATGATTGACAAGAAAGAACTTACAGGCGTGATAGAGAAAGCTCTCGAGGGCAGCAAAATGTTCCTCGTGGACCTCACTGTAACTGGCGACAACGTTATTGACGTGCAGCTCGATAGCCTTGAGAGCATTACCATTGACGATTGCATTGCTGTTAATGATGCAGTGCATGAGGCATTTGATCAGGATGCCGAGGATTATGAACTCACAGTGGGCTCTTATAGTCTCACCGAGCCATTCAAGGTGCTCAGGCAGTATGAGAAGAATCTCGGTGGAGAGGTTGAGGTTCTCACTGCCGACGGTAAGAAAATCAAGGGTACACTCACCGCTGTCACTGCCGAGCAGTTCACTGTCACCGTTCCCACCAAGACCAAGATTGAAGGCAAGAAGCGCCCCGAAATGGTCGACGTGGAGCATTCTTTCAAGTTTGACGAAATAAAATACACTAAAAATATATTACAGTTTTAATCACAATTATGGCTAAGAAAGTAGAAACGGTCGATATGGCCGACCAGTTTTCGGAGTTTAAAGAGTTGAAGAATATCGACAAGACCACTATGATTAGTGTTTTGGAGGAGTCGTTTCGTAGCGTGCTTGCCAAGATGTTTGGCAGTGACGAGAATTTCGACGTGATTATGAACCCCGATAAGGGTGACTGCGAGATTTATCAAAATCTTGAGGTAGTGCCCGATGGAGAGGTGGAAAACCCCAACATGCAGATTGGTCTGACCGATGCTCAGAATGATGAGGAGAGCCCTGACCCCGACTGCGAGATTGGAGAGGAACATACACGCAAAATCGATTTTGCCAAGTTTGGTCGACGCGCTATCCTTAACCTTCGTCAAACTCTTGCCAGCAAGATTCTTGACTTGCAGAAGGATGCTATATACAACAAGTTCAAAGACCTGGAAGGTGAACTCGTGAGTGGTGAGGTTTATCAAACCTGGAAGCGTGAGGTACTCTTGCTCGATGATGAAAAGAACGAACTCATCTTGCCTAAAGAAGAGCAGATTCCTACCGACATCTATCGCAAGGGCGACACCGTGCGTGCCATCATTCACAGGGTGGATAACCAAAACAATAACCCCAAGATTATAGTTTCGCGCACCAGCGACAACTTCTTGAAGCGTCTTTTCGAACTTGAGGTTCCTGAGATTCACGACGGACTCATCGTGATTCGTGGCGTAGCTCGCAAGCCTGGCGAGAGAGCCAAGATTGCTGTTGAGAGCTATGACGACCGCATCGACCCCGTTGGAGCTTGTGTGGGAGTTAAGGGATCGCGCATCCATGGCATCGTGCGTGAGTTGCGCAACGAGAACATCGATGTTATCAACTATACTTCCGACCCTGTCCTCTACATCCAGCGAGCTCTTAGTCCAGCCAAGATAACTACCATCCGCATCGACGACGAAACCAAGCATGCCGAGGTGTTCCTGCGCCCCGACGAGGTTTCGCTCGCCATTGGTCGTGGCGGTCTTAACATCAAGCTCGCCTCGATGCTCACAGGTTACACCATCGACGTTTACCGCGACCTCGACAATGATGAGGACGACGTTTACCTCGATCGCTTCAACGACGAAATCGACCAGTGGGTTATCGATGCTCTCAAGTCGATAGGTTGTGCTACCGCCAAGGCTGTGCTCAACACTCCACGTGAGGATCTTATCGACAAGGCCGACCTTGAGGAAGATACCGTCGACGAGGTTCTCGATATTCTCAAGGCTGAGTTTGAAGACTAAGTATAAAAGAAACAAGTGAATAGTTCAAAACTGGCGTTGATAATAAAGTTTCAATGACAAAAAGCTAAGTTTTGAACTGACAACTGAAAACTGAGAACTGACAACTGAAATAAACTCGTTATTCTATATCTATGCGTGTAAAAATTAGTAAAGTTATTAAAGATTTGAATGTTGGACTGCAAACCATTCAAGACTTCTTTTCCAAAAAGAAGATTGACATGGAAGTGACCCCCAACACCAAGATTCCTGAGGATGTTCTGGACATCCTCATAAAGGAGTTTAAACCCGACATGGAGCAAAAGCTCAAGTCGGAATATTTCACCAATGCCCGTCAAAAGGACAAGGAAAAGTCGAAGGAGACCGCCGAGGCTGCCAAGCAACCTGAGGAGGCTAAGACCGAGACCGAGACCGAAATGCGCAAGCCTAAGGTGGTGGGCAAAATCGACCTTGACAGTGCCGGTAAGCCTGTAAAGAAAGTTGAGAAGGTCGAGAAAAAGGAAGAGCCTAAGCCCGAAGTGGTTAAGGAGGAAGTCGAGCCTGTTAAGGAAGAGGTTAAGACTCCTGCCGAAACTGCGCAGGTTAAGGAGGAAACTCCTGTGCCCCAAACCGAGCCGGCTCCCGAACCTGAGTCTAAACCCGAACCTGAACCCATTGCTCAACCTGTGGCTGACGAGGTTCAAGAGAAGGAAGAACCTGCCGCTGAGGTCAAAGTCGAGGAGAAGAATGAGATTTTCACCACTTCTACTCCTGTACTCAAGACCAATATCAACGTGGTGGGCAAAATCGACTTGTCGGCTATCAATCAATCGACTCGTCCCAAGAAGAAAACCAAGGAGGAACGCCGTCAGGAACGTCTCGCCAAGGAAAAAGCACGCATGGGCGAAGATGGCGTGAAGAAAAAACGTCGTCGCATTGGTCGTGAGAAAGTAGATATCGAAAAAGCCGCTCAGCAAATCCAGAATAATGCTGGCGGGAAAAACGCAAAGAACAACAAGGATAACGAGAATTCAGGTAAAAAGAAGGATAAGAAGGCTAAGCGCCCGTTGCGTCCACAAGTCAACGAGGAGGACGTTCAGCGTCAAGTAAAGGAGACTCTTGCACGTCTCACCAACAAGAAGCAGAACATGGGTGCCAAGTGGCGTCGCGAGAAACGCGAGGCAGTGCGCGAGGAGGAAAGCAAGGAGGCGGCTCTGCAAGCTGCCGAGAAGAAGATTCTCAAGCTCACCGAGTTTGTGACTGCCAACGACCTTGCGATGATGATGAACGTGCCCATCAACAAGGTGATAGGCACCTGCATGAGTCTGGGTGTGATGGTTTCTATCAACCAGCGTCTCGATGCCGAGACTATCAATATCGTTGCCGAGGAATTTGGCTTCAAGACCGAGTATGAGAGTGCCGACGTGGTAGAGGCTATACACGAAGAGGAAGACAGCCCAGAAGACCTCCAGCAGCGTCCACCAGTGGTTACCGTGATGGGTCACGTTGACCACGGTAAGACATCGTTGCTCGACTACATTCGCAAGAGTAATGTGATTGCCGGTGAGGCGGGTGGTATCACTCAGCACATTGGTGCCTACAACGTGAAGTTGCCTAACGGCCGTCGCATCACCTTCCTCGACACCCCTGGTCACGAGGCGTTTACAGCCATGCGTGCCCGTGGTGCAAAGGTTACCGACATCGTTATCGTTATCGTCGCTGCCGACGACAACGTGATGCCACAGACCAAGGAGGCCCTCAACCATGCCACTGCGGCTGGTGTGCCCATTGTCTTTGCCATCAACAAGATTGATAAGGAAGGCGCCAACCCCGAGAAAATCAAGGAGGAGCTTGCCAATCTTAACTACCTCGTTGAGGATTGGGGCGGCAAGTATCAAAGTCAGGACATCTCGGCTAAGAAAGGCATTGGCGTTGAGGAACTCATGGAGAAAGTGCTCCTTGAGGCCGACATGCTTGACCTTAAAGCCAACCCTGACCGTAAGGCCACAGGCTCTATCATCGAGTCGTCGCTCGACAAGGGACGTGGCTACATCGCCACAGTGCTCGTCGACAATGGGACTCTGCACGTGGGCGATATTGTGCTCGCCGGTACTCACTATGGAAAGGTTAAGGCCATGTTTAATGAGCGCAACCAGCGCATCAAGGAGGCAGGACCTTCCTCGCCGGCTCTTATCCTTGGCTTGAATGGTGCTCCCACTGCGGGCGACAAGTTCAACGTCATGGACACCGATCAGGAGGCTCGACAAATCGCCAACCGTCGCGAGCAGTTGCAGCGTGAGCAGATGCAGCGCACTCAGCACCGCCGCACTCTTGAAGACATTGGACGCTTGCGTGCCCTGGGTGAGTTCCATGAGCTCAACATCATCGTCAAGGGCGATGTGGATGGTTCTATCGAGGCCCTTGGTGACTCGCTCATCAAGCTTTCAACTCCTGAGGTTCAGGTAAATGTCATCCACAAGGCGGTGGGTGCCATCAGTGAGAGCGACGTTACACTGGCTGCTGCCAGCGATGCCTATATCATTGGCTTCCAGGTGCGTCCTTCGGTCGATGCCAAGCGTCTTGCCGCACAAGAGGGTGTTGACATTCGCATCTACTCTATCATCTACGATGCCATCGAGGAAATCAAGAGCGCCATGGAAGGTATGCTCTCGCCCGACATCAAGGAGGAAGTCATTGGCAATGCCGACATCAAGGAGGTTTACCACATCAGTAAGGTGGGTACAATCGCCGGTGCCATCGTCAAGGATGGCAAGCTCAAGCGTGGCTGCAAGGTGCGCGTGATTCGCGACGGTATTGTTCGCTTTACCGGCACTCTCGCATCGCTCAAGCGCTTCAAGGATGATGCCAAGGAGGTTACCAGTGGCTATGAATGCGGTTTCAGCATTCAAAGTTACAACGACCTCGTTGTGGGCGACATCGTCGAGGCCTTTGAGGAGGTAGAGGTACAGAAGACACTGTAAAATAAGTTATAAGTGTTAAGATAAAAGTGTTAAGTTATTTTCGTGCTATTGTAAAATGCTTAACACTTTTACTTTGCACTTTATTTAGCACTTATCACTTAAGATGGTTTATTATCTCAACATAGGCTCCAATCTTGAGGACCGGGAGGGAAACCTCTGGAATGCCGACCTGCGGTTGTCGCTCGACCTCGGGTTGGTGGTTGCTCGCTCGGCCATTGTCGAGAGTGAGCCTTGGGGCTTTGAGAGCGAGAACGGCTTTCTCAACATGGGCATCGCCGTCGAGAGTCAATACTCACCCATCGAGGCTCTTAACATCATCCACGACATTGAGCGTGAGCTAAACCACGGTAATGGTCATCGCGACAGTGAAGGAAACTATATCGACCGCCTTGTCGACATCGACATTGTGGCAATCGACCAGCTTGTCATTGACCTGCCGTCGCTGCAAGTGCCGCACAGGCATCTGCCACGGCGCGATTTCTTCCTGAAACCGATGGCCGAAATCGCCCCCACATGGAAACATCCTGTACTCCACCTCACTCCACAGCAAATGCTGGAACAGTTATAAGCAAAAGAATTGCGGCTTAAACCAATACAGTTTAGGCCGCAATTTTTTTTCTTGAGCAATCAACACGTGCTACTACTTCTTCTTGTCTTTCTTTAACCCAAATCGGTCATTAGGATTTATGATAGAACAGAATTTATTTTGAGCAGATTGTAAAG
>CAMJZF010000078.1 GCA_946410125.1 uncultured Prevotellaceae bacterium
ACGGGACGGATGTAAAGTGAGCTGCCACTCTCATAGGGAGGAATGAAACGCTCGTTGAGCTTTACAACCTTCTTAACCATTTCCACGAAAAGTTCTACAGGCATTGGAGCCATCTTGATGCCGTTGGCACTGTTGATGAGACGCTGTGCGTTGGCCTCGGGACGGAAAATGCGAACCTTACCATCCTTTCCACGGAAAGCCTTAAGACCCTCAAAGATCTCCTGACCATAGTGCAAGCATGTAGCAGCGATGTGGATGTTGATATACTCCGAGTCGCTAACTTCAATCTCGCCCCATTTGCCATCCTTATAGGTGCAACGAACGTTATAGTCGGCCTTCATGTAACCGAAAGGCAGGCTACTCCAATTAATGTTTTCTAAGTTTGTCATAATAAAAATAATTGTGTATTAAAAAGTTGTTTTAATGATAAGCCTTATATCTCAAATAATTCGTTTCTTATATAATCATAGGGCAACCTTTTGAGTAATATTCCCTATCTTAACCAAAAATATTCCGCGGGTATTAAGTTTTAATTCCGACGTACCGACAGGCAGATTGGCCTGTGACACCAACTGCCCTAATATGGTAAACACTTTAACTTGAATGGGGCGCTGAGTGCGAATGGTGATTGTGCCACTGCGCTGAAAAATCTCAATGCCATCGGTCTGACGAGGATCGGTTAAGCTTCGCCCTTGCGCTTGGTTCACCTCGCGCCACTGAGCTCTCGCACTCATGGCGACAGGGGCTGCAAAAGCCATAATCATAGCTAATATTACCAAATATCTCCTCATCAAATTTTCACACCAAGTTACAGATGCAAAAATACAACTTTCTTGACAAAACAAAAAATGTTAGGACGTATTTTTTCAAATAAATACTTAAAAATTGTCAATATTGCTATTTTAGGCTATATAGGAGTACAAAAAAGGCCGTTAAAACCACCTAATTCCAACAGCCTTCTTACAGATTGTAAGTTGTTTTTTATACTATCAAGCCTTTATGCGATATAAGGATTATAAACCATCTCGTCGCCAACTGTTGTGGTATCGCCATGCCCCGGCGCTATAACCGTATCGTGAGGCAAAGTCATAATCTTTGTCTTGATGCTATCAATAAGTACCGAGAATGAGCCGCCTGTCAGGTCAGTACGCCCTATGCTGCTCTGGAACACCACATCACCGGTAAAAACTACAGAGCTGTCGGGACAATAAAACGACAAAGAACCGGGAGAATGACCGGGTGTTTCAAGTACTTTCATCTCCTCGCCAGCAAAGTTTATCACATCACCATCATCAAGTATTTTGTCGATAACGAGCGGACTGGAATCTATTTTCAATCCAAATCGTGCAGCCTGAGAAGGCATTTGCTCGGCAATGTTAGCCTCTTTGGCTCCTCCCTCGATTTCTACTCCGTAACGGTTGGCTAACCACCGCGCGGCACAGGCATGGTCAATATGGCAGTGAGTCAGCAGCAAGTGTTTTAATGTGAGATTATTACCATCGATAAACGAAGTTATCATGTCTTTCTCGCTCTGCTGCATCATGCCAGGGTCTATAACAATGCATTCACCACCTGGAGCACTCCACAAGATGTAGCAGTTCATGCCAAAGGGATTCATTGTAAATCGAGATATTCTCATCTTTAAATTGGATTTTATTAAGGATGTTTTATAAATTGATTGAGAAAGGAAACTCCCATTATATAGTACGTCGCATTATTAAAATGGGAGATAAACTATCTTCTTGGTTTTAAAGAAGTCTTCGGTAAAATAACTGCTTATTTCATCAACAAGGACATCTTTTTTGTAAGGTTGCAACTCCTGTTGAAGCTCACCTCCTTTTAAGCAAAGCAAGCCGTTGGGAATGGCATTCATGCTATCTTTGGAAATGAAACGGCGCACGAGTTTCACCATGTCGGGCAACGGCATGACGGCTCTACTCACAACAAAGTCAAACATCCGTTTCACTTCAAGGACATCACCATGTTGAAAGGTCACATTTTTCAATCCAGCCTGAGTCGCGATTTCCTGGGCAACTCTAAGTTTCTTTGCAATGCGGTCTATTAGATGAAATTGCACATTTGGGAAATATACTGCCAACGGCAAGCCAGGGAAACCGCCTCCAGTTCCTAAGTCCATAATAGTTGTGCCGTCAACAAATTTTACAAACTTCACCATCGCAAGTGAGTGAAGAATGTGGTTAATCTCAAGGTTTTCTATATCCTTGCGTGAAATAACATTTATCTTGCTGTTCCACTCAGGGTATAGTTGCAACATTACCCTGAACTGCTGCTGTTGTTCTTGGGTCAGTTCAGGAAAATATTTTAATATTGTCTGCATTTCTAAGATTTTCAATGGGTTATAATCGCTTGATGATTGAGTTGTCGCTCAAGTAATCCTGCAGGTCGTCATAGTCGATATTGATAGTGGGCTCGCCTACCGATGCCACGGCAATGACACTTGGGTCATAGCTCCAAGTCACGCCCTTGCTGGTAAAGAAGAAGTTACTGGTAACACTAAGGTTCGGCAAGTTAAAGTAGCCCATTTCGTTAAGTTCGTCATCATTGCTTGCTCCTTTATCGTCCATGAGTTTCGTCTTAAGCTGAGCAGTAACTTTATCAAGGCAGTCGTCACGGAACAAGTCTGAAAGGGTAATCTTCTTCATTTCCTTGAGGTCGAAACTTGTGTAGTGATGCGAAGTGGATGTGAGCTGACCGTTCTTGTCAATCGATTCCTCGCGACAGAAGGTAATAACGTCATTGTCATTGTAAATCACTTTAATGACAACTCTCGACTCAAAACGGTCGATATCTATTTCATCGACATCGCCACCAACTACTTCGGCACTCGAGCGAGTGTTGCCATATTGTGACGGAGTGTTACTGTAAATCATCGATTTTGCACAAATCCTCATGGCATCCTTAATCGATGCGCTCTCTTGGGCTTTAAGCATGGTTGACTTGAAAAGCTGCTGAAGCTGAGCAAGCGACTCAGCATCTTTATAGGCTTGAGGATAAGATACCACCAGTGAAACTTTCATTTCACACGTCTCACCATTGCTTTTCTTGAAAGCTCCGGTCTCTACGATTGAATCGGCTGCAACCGTCACGTCGCCGACTGCCGACTCGCCATCATTGCCCGAAGAACAACCGCACAATGCTACAATAAGCGTAAGGGCAATGACAAAAAACGGTATTTTTAGGTTCATTGTTATGATATTCTCTTTGTATTCAGTGCGCTAAAGTATAAAAAAAATTGTTAATAACGAAATAAAAAAGATTATAAACACTTTTTTTGCCGAAAAATGCACTACTTTTGCTTAAAATTCAATTATTTATTCACAAAAATAACAACTCAAAATGATTAAAGCGCATTTAAGAACCATAGCAATATTAGCCATTTTAGCACTAACTGGATTAGCGGCCAACGCACAGTCCGAAGCCGTTGACAAAGTGGCTCAGCTCGACGATGTTTACAACTATTACATCCCTGAGTTCATGATTAAAGGCATTGAGAAGATGGGAGGTAGCGACATCCTCAAGGCAACACCCATTCCCTCGGGACTGCTCAAAAAGGTGAAAAGCATCCAGTTTGTGCTTGCAAGCAAGAAAAAAGCTGTAAAGAAAGCCCAAAAGATTCTTAAAGATCTTGACGACACACGCAAGTTTCAAGTGCTCTTCCGTTCCAGCTCCAATAAGGAACAGAAAGTTATTGTCTACGGATTTCCTGCACGCAGCGAAGTATTTAACGAGGTCATTCTTCTAATCAACGAGCATGACCGACAGCTCACGCTTTTCCAACTTCTGGGTGAGTTCAGCCTGGAAGACATCAACGACATTGAGGAGGAGCTGAAGGACGATAACATTACAAATGCCAATGACGAAGACGTAATCGTTATCGACGCAAACCAGCACTGATTACCAACTCCGACACACATTAAAGGCTATACTCATGTCTCCCTCAACAGTAGTAAGGATTGGCATTTGTATAGCCCATTATTTTATTTGCTATAATGCCCTCTTTATTTTGATTTAAGACGCATTTTCAACGATTCGCGACGGTCATTTTCACGCTTATACATCTCCAGGTTTTTCTTCACAAGCTGCTGGCAATATCCAGTGCCTTCTTTATTATACAACTTGTTCAAATTGAGATAATGCTTGCCGTTGCCGCGTTTTATCGAGAATACCTCGGCATGACGGGCCCTTACTATGTCACACTGAACGCTGTGATTGTCATCACCAGTGCCTTTAAGCACTTCAGGTACTCCACCTGCCACGCCAAGTCGAGCGGCAAAGGTCTCGGCACAAGGAGGATAACCTAATGCTATCCACATCGTTGTCAATGCTGCTGGCTCTCCCTGCGACACTCCTTCAATCACTATTGAAGCGGTGGAGATGCGGCGAGGAATAAAATCTTGGTCAACGAGCCATTCTTCATCACTATGGGTGAAGTCTTTGCCAAGCAGGCTGTGATAGAACGAACGCGAGAATTCCTCGGTAAACATCCAGGGCTCAAAATCTCCTGCCTGAATGTGAGGATTGAGAAGATGCTTAGCGTTGCCGTAACGCACATAGCCCATTCCGTCGTCGGGACGGCCGCTATGCGAGAAATTGGTACGCACCAGCACGCCGTCGGGAGCATCGGCAAGGTCATATTTTGTATATGTGTAATTTCCTGTCTCAAAATAAGCACCATTGCCTTTTGCATCTATCACGCCAAAGTTGGCCTCCACGCCCATCGGTTTGGGAAGTTGATGCAACAGTTTCTCAAAGTCTTCGACTGTTACACAGTGCTCAAGCGCAAGTTTCATCACCACGCCCTCCTTGTCCATGTCTTTCTCAGGCACATCATCATCGTTAAGATTATAGGATGCTGTGTTCATGATGGCAAAGCCCTTCTCGTTAAAGCCTGTCCAAGCGGCGGTATCGCTGGGGTCGGTTGCATCGAAAAGCGCCACAAACTCATAGCAGCCATCATGCCCTTTAATTAACTCAACACGGTTATCAAGACAGCCGGTGTCGCGATGCTTCCACAACAAGGGTCTACCCGACTTTGTTTTACTTCCCGAAATTATTGCCGATGTACAAGCCATTGAAGTCAGGCCACCCATAAGCAATAATAACAATATTAATGCCTGTTTTTTCATGATTTCATTGAATTTATTGCCCCAAAGGTAATATAAAATAGCTTTGTTTGCAAAAAATTTGCCTGTTAAAAAAAAAATCACTACCTTTGCACTTGAATTTATTCCAAAAAGCACCTTTTTTTTATAAAACTGTTGTGCATTCTTTCCAAATTTAAAACATTATTTCTATATCATCTCGATAATCAGCTTCACCGAGTGTTCATGCTATTTATAGCGTGCTTGCATGATGTTTTGTTACAAGCACAACGCACAAGGTGATTTTCAAACGATTATTTTTCACAATTATGTATAATATTGAAGAACTTAGCTCAATGAGCGAAGCCAAGTTGAAAGAATTGGCAAAGTCAATGGGATTGAAAAAAGTTGACTCAGCTCCCATAGATGACTTGATTTATCACATTATCGACCAGCAGGCTATCGATGCTGCTAACAACGACCCCGAACCATCCAAACGCCGTCGTGGACGCGCCAAGAAAGAATCTAAAGCCACAAGCGAACCAGCCAAAGACAAACAAGCAGATAACGCTAAGCCTGAAAAAGAAAAGGCTAAAAAAGAAAGCAAGAAGGCTAAGAAAAACGACGATAAAACCATTTCGGAACCTAATGCCGTCGAGAACCAAGCCGAGACTGCAACGCCTAAGCGCAAGCGAGGGCGTCCTCGCAAGAGCGAGCAAAAAAATACTCAACAAGAGCAACTACCTGGATTGGAAGAGGCTGCTCAAGACAAAGAGGCAGATGCCAAAATCGAGCAACAACCTGCCACTCCACCTCCTGCCAAGAGACCTAAACGTGAACGCATTGAGCGCAATGTGGTTCAAGAAGAACCCGCACTTGAGGCTATACCCGAAATACCAATCTCCCCCAATAGCTTTGAGCAACAGCCCGAGCAGCCAATACAGCAGGACTTTAATGAAAGTATCATTGAGCCTGTGCCTGACCAAGCACCGGAATTTGAGCAAACCGACGAATTCTATATTGAAGAAGGTCCCTACATGCAGGATATCGACATGATGGAAGAGCAAGCTCCTGCTCCTTCCAGGTTCGACCCCAAAAACGACGACTTCATGAGTCTCTTCAACACCAATCCTAATGCTTCTATCGGCAAGAAACAGAAACGTGCCGAGGCTCAGCAGCAGGATGGGGGGAAGTTCTTTGGCAGTCCCATGACTTTCAAGCCACGCACTCCTCAAGAACGAGAAGAGGCTGCACGTCGTGCCGAGGAACAGCGACGCATCGCTGCCGAAGAAGCGGCCAAGGCCCCTATTCTCATTCAAGAGCCTAAGGCCGAAAAGGAACAACAGCCATCAAAGCAGCAAAAAAAGAAAAAAGGCAAAGGCCAGCAACAGCAAGAGTCCACACTACCCTATTCCGAGATTTCCTACAATTTTGACGGCATTCTCAATGGAATTGGCGTGCTGGAAGTCATGCCCGACGGATATGGATTCTTGCGTTCAAGCGATTACAACTATCTTACTTCGCCCGATGACATTTATGTGCCTCAGGCTCAAATCAAGAACTATGGTCTCAAGACTGGCGATGTGGTAGAATGCACCATACGCCCGCCCAAGGAAGGTGAGAAATATTTCCCACTCGTTGACGTAAGGCTCATCAATGGACGCACACCAGAGTTCGTGCGCGACCGCATTCCTTTTGAGCATCTGGTTCCTTTGTTCCCTAACGAGAAATTTGACCTCGTAAACCACACCCATCCTAACATCTCCACTCGCATCGTCGACATGTTCTCGCCCATTGGCAAGGGGCAGCGTGGTCTAATCGTGGCTCCGCCCAAGACTGGTAAGACCGTATTACTCAAGGACATCGCCAACTCAATCTCCGAGAATCACCCCGACACCTATATGATAATTCTCTTGATTGACGAGCGTCCTGAGGAGGTTACCGACATGGCACGCAGTGTCAATGCCGAGGTGATTGCCTCTACATTCGACGAGCCTGCCGACCGACACGTTAAAATCGCCGACCTTGTGCTGCAAAAGGCTAAGCGCATGGTAGAGTGCGGCCACGACGTTGTTATCCTGCTTGACTCAATCACACGTCTGGCACGTGCCTACAACACCATTGCTCCTGCCAGCGGCAAGATTCTCAGTGGTGGTGTCGATGCCAATGCCCTGCAGCGACCCAAGCGATTCTTTGGAGCGGCACGCAACATTGAAAACGGAGGAAGCCTCACCATCATCGCAACGGCACTCATCGAGACCGGCAGCAAGATGGACGAGGTAATCTTCGAGGAGTTCAAGGGCACCGGCAACATGGAGCTCCAGCTCGACCGCAAGCTCAGCAACAAGCGTGTATTCCCGGCGGTCGACATCATGGCTTCAAGCACTCGACGCGACGACCTGCTCCTCAAGCAAGACACGCTCAACCGAATGTGGATTTTGCGACGCTTCCTCAGCGACCGCAACTCTATCGAGGCCATGGAGTTCATCAAGGATCGCATGGAACGCACACGCAGCAACGAGGAACTTCTCCTCACCATGAACGATTAACAACTTAAACTTTTAAACTCATAAACCCCTTAAACCAAGACAGCAGCTCAATCGGGCTGCTGTCTCAGTATTTCCAAAACCAATAATTGATTCTACTTCTTATCCCTGTCATAGTGTGGCATCTCGTTGGGGATCACCATCGAGATTTCTACCATTCCGGCCACTTTGCCGTCAACGCGCCAAGGGGTTTGGTAAATCATTTTTCGCTGACCGTTCTTAGTGATAGTATAGGCATTGATAGTGTCACTTTCCATCATGTGGCGAATCATAGCCTGTGAGCGCTCATTGTGGCAAGGAAAAAGGTTTTGACCCACCATCGACTTCCCGCCTTTGTTAAACGTTTCACGAGATTTCTCGTTCATATAAATCACTTTACCTTCGGTGTCACACACCGTAACTGCACAGTGCAGTCCTTCTGCCCAATCAAGTTCCATAATTCTTTAGTTTTTATTCGTTAGTTGTTTGTTTTTTACAATGATTTATTAATGCGCGAAAATAGCTCACGCCCTCACACAGTCGCATAAAACGAGAGGCACCTGGAACATTATCAAGATGCTGGCGCACCGCCTCTTCGGGATGAAACTGAACTCCAAGCGCAAATGCTTTGTCGGTACGTTCTATCGCCTCAATCACATCTATGCCATCGGTATAGGTAACTCCCGTAACTTTCAATGGAGTACCCGCCACATCACCCAATATCTGGTGGTGCCACGAAGGGACATTTTCTATCAACTCATCAAGTGCGATAGAATATAACAACGATGACTTGTCAATAACCTTTACGTTATGCGGGGTATAATGACGATTGCCTTCTTCGTCACGCAACGAACGGTGAATGTTGTTGTACATTTTTCCCATTTTCAAGAAATAACTACCTATATCCTGAATAAGTGGTGCGCCACTCACTACTCCAAGCATCTGCATTCCACGGCACAAGCCCAATACTGGGATGTCATTGTCAAGGCAATAGGCCATCGTAAGATATTCCGACACATCACGAGTGGCATTGCAATGGTCGCCGGCAATGCCGTGCCATGGTTGTGGTGTCGCAAAAAGTGTGGAACTTATGTCCTGACCGCCAAGAAACACCACCGCATCAATGCCTTGCAGCAGCGTGTCGAGGCCCGCGCCATGATAAGTGTTGCGCTTAACCTGGTCGGCATATTGTTGCAGCAACACGCCATCGGCATCGAGATATTTCTTGGCAAGAATTTCACCTTCATACTCAAAGCCTTGAGGACGAATCTGCGGTAGAATAACAGCCTCGCCACCGGCAAGCTCTACCGATCTTACCACTCGGTCATAGGCCACTGCCGACGGCTGCCAGGCAAGGCCCACACGCACTTTACTCTGGGCATGCGAACCGGCTGTAACGCCTACGACCATCAATATTACCAGCAAACAATATTTTAAGAATCTGTGCAGCATATATAACCTAAGTATTATATTTGGCGAAAGTAATCATTTTTTGGCAAAGAGTACATAAACTGTTCACAAAATTATTTATATTTGCACAAAAATTATCGATTATTAAATTTTTACTCAACTAATACATAATTTATCCAGCTTATGAAAAAAATTACTTTTCTTCTTTTAAGTTTAGCGTTCTTATGCTTTAATAGTGGCGCTCAAGAAATCACGGCTGCATTTGGAGCAAGTGAAGCTATGGTACCCTACTATGAAATGGGTTGGGACAGCCAGGACGAATTCAACACCTGGACTTACACTTCCACAAGCTCATCTACTTGGAAACTCGGAAACCCAAGCAAGGCTTTCTCTACAATCGACAGCAACAGTGCATCGTCAATGATTCTCAACTACGACAACGGACAAAATGAAGTGGCTACTTCACCGGCTATCGACATTCGCGAGGGTAGCCAGCTTGAATTCTACTGCTACGCAAGCGGCATCTATCTTGTGTATGGAGCATGGAAACTCTATGCCATTGTCGACAACACATCAACTCTTCTCATCGACCAGTTTTTGTGGGCTCAGGAAAAAGGTTATGATGGACCAAGCTGGGAAAAATTCACTGTCGACCTCGCCGACTATGCGGGCAAGAGCGTACAGTTCTCCTTTGTTTATCAAGGCGACTACGGAGAAGACGAAGCCATCGACGGCTTCAAAATCAAGCAGGCCAATACCGGCGACGATGCCACTATCAGCATCAAGGAGGGTGAAAGCGTGCATTTCATTGACATGAGTGCCGGCAACATCACCTCCTGGAATTGGACTTTTGAGGGTGGCAACCCTGCTTCAAGCAACGAGCAAAACCCAGTTGTGACCTATGATAAAGCTGGCTCTTATACCGTAACGTTGTCGGTAAGCGATGGAAACACCACCAGCACAGCAACACGCGAGGCCTATGTCAACGTGAGCGGTGAGGCACCAATAGCCAACGTCGGTCTGCCCCAAGGCGCTTATCTTTCGCCATGGGTTATGATGTTTGTTCCTATCAAGGTACCAATTACTTTTATGGACGCTTCTACTGGCAATCCTTCGCAATGGGCATGGACTTTCCAAGGGGCCGAGCCTGCAACAAGCACCGAGCAGAACCCAACGGTAACCTACCCACAAGAAGGCAACTATGGCATTCGCCTTGAAGTAGTTAACGACCTTGGAAGCAACGTGTTTGAGACTGTCGACAACGCTATTCAAGCTGGTGGAGAACAAGAAATCTGGAATATTGCACCCGAAGAGAACGGTGACCTGATGATGATGGAAATGGGTTGGTATGGCAACTACGCAGGCACCAACTGGCTGGGTATTGGCGAGTTTGCCGAGCATTTCGATGCACCTCTCGCCGATGCCACAATCAGTAAAGTGAACATCTATTTCGGCAAAGTTACCGCAGTTTCGACCGATGCCGACATCGCTGTAAAAATAGTTGCAGCCGGCGAAGATGGCATGCCTGGCGAAATCCTCGGCTCTACAAGCCTTAAGGCAAGTGAGCTGGCTTTCGATGCAAGCACTGTCAATGCAACTGAGTTTGTTTTCGACGCTCCTGTCCCTGTCAAAGCTGGAACCGAGTTCTTTGCCGTTGTTGGTCCTTTCCCCAACCAGAATGGTGATGACATTGCTATTCTTTTGTGCCGTCGCAACGAGGGCGAGAAATGCACTGCCTACCATTTTGTTTACGACGAGGACGAGAACTACAACTATCTGGAAACTGGCAGCTGGTACAAGAACGTTGACGACCCAATCTCAATGGCTGTAGCACCGGTTCTCAAATATGATGATATTACAGCCATCAACAATGTCAATGTTACCAAGGAAGTGGTCTCGCACACCTATTATAATATTGCAGGTGTGGCAAGCGACAAGCCTTTCACCGGAATCAACATTGTTGTCACCCGTTACACCGACGGAACTTCAAGTGCAACTAAGATTCTTAGATAAGCTTCTTAACCCTATTCGGGTTTATCTAAAACATTATTTGAGTCCACTTTCTTTAGGTGGACTCTTTTTTTGCCTTGCATTCACTTTTTCATGGTTGGTTCTGTTTTTTTTACTAACTTTGCAGCCTAATTTTACACTAATATGGCAAACAACACTTTACTTGAGCGACTGGAAGGGCTTGACGCAAGGTTTGAAGAAATTCAGACTCTCATCACCGATCCTTCGGTAATTGCCGACCAGAAGCGATATGTCAAACTCAGCAAGGAGTATAAAAGCCTTGAAAACCTCCTAAGCGTGACTCATGAGTACAAAAAGAAGGTGCAGGATCTCGAAGATGCCAAGGAACTGCTCGCCAGCGAAAGTGACGAGGAGCTTAGAGCAATGGCAAGAGAGGAAATTGAAGCTAACAATGATGAGTTACCTAAACTTGAGGAGAAAATAAAGTTGCTGCTTATTCCTGAGGATCCCGAAGACTCAAAAAATGCAATCATCGAGATTCGTGGCGGTACTGGGGGCGACGAGGCTGCTTTGTTTGCTGGTGACCTCGCCCGCATGTACACCCGTTATTGCGAGAGCAAGGGATGGAAAATCGAGATGTCCTCGTGTAGCGAGGGAGCCGCTGGAGGTTTCAAGGAAATTGTTTTCAGCGTTACGGGAAATGGTGTTTACGGCACGCTCAAGTATGAGAGTGGCGTGCATCGTGTGCAACGTGTGCCTGTAACCGAGACTCAGGGACGCGTCCACACCTCTGCCGCTTCGGTGGCTATTCTTCCCGAAGCCGAGCCTTTCGATATCGAAATCAACGAAGGGGAAATCAAGTGGGACACCTTCCGCAGCAGCGGTGCCGGCGGACAGAATGTAAACAAGGTGAACTCGGGTGTGCGTCTGCGTTACATGTGGACCAACCCCAACACCGGAGAGGAGCAGGAAATCCTTATCGAGTGTACCGAGACTCGCGACCAGCCCAAGAACAAGGAACGGGCACTGGCTCGACTGCGCACATTCATTTATGACAAGGAGCATCAAAAGTATGTCGACGACATTGCAAGCCGGCGCAAGACGCTCGTGAGCACAGGCGACCGCTCGGCTAAAATTCGCACCTACAACTATCCGCAGGGACGCATCACCGACCATCGAATTGGATATACAGTCTACAACCTGCCAGCGTTTATGGATGGCGATATTCAAGACTGCATCGACCATCTTATCGTGGCCGAAAATGCCGAGAAACTCAAGGAAGCCGAGTTGTAAAACCTTTCAATAGAAACTTTAAAAACAGAATCGCAACCCATTGATAACAATATGGTTGCGATTCATTTTTATGTTGTGGAGCTGGAGGGAGTTGAACCCTCGTCCAAACGTGGAACTAATAAGCTTTCTACATGCTTAGTCGTTGACTTGGTTTTCGACTTTTGGCAGGCTCAAGACCACCAACCAAAAGCTTAGTCTCTAAATCTCAAAGTTGACTCGAGACGCATCAACTTCTATACCCGATATGCTAGCACCACCGGTTCAACAAGCCTCGGAGCAACGGCCGTCGGGTGATGTCTTGTCTCTACCGCCTTGGGCAGAGATTAAGCTGATCTACTGTACTTCGATCAAGCAGCAAGAGCGTAATTATTTTCGCCAGTTAAATATTAAGATGTCGGGATTTAAAGAGCACAGGCATCGTCACTCTGCATGCTTACTTACCACCTCAACA
>CAMJZF010000079.1 GCA_946410125.1 uncultured Prevotellaceae bacterium
CGTCCTTGAGAAAGTTCAAAGACTCATCACCAAAATACAATTTGGTGGGATTGTGATAAGAAAAATTCCCTAACATAATCGATATTTTTAATTCTTATTTATTTCAATTTTCCGTAAATATTATCAGTGACAGGTTCAAGCCATTCATTAGAAGCACCTTCCTGCACATCCTTGTGATAGGTGAGATGCTGGAACCATGAATCACGGGCTGCACCATGCCAGTGCTTAGCCTCGGCAGGAATGGCAATGACGGTGCCTGGTGTCATCATCACCGGCTCTTTGCCCCACTCCTGATACCATCCACGACCTGCAACACAAATGAGCACCTGCACCTGCTTGTGATGAACATGCCAGTTGTTGCGGCATCCAGGCTCATATGTCACGTTAAAAATACCTCCACCCATATCGGCGAGATAACTGTTGCCTATGAAATACTGCGCATAGGCATCATTGGGATTACCCTTGGGCCATGCGTTAAAATCTACCGTCTGGACTGCAGCTGGCTGAGGCTCATTAAATACCTGTGCCATCATTTTCCTGGCACGATTGGCCTCGGCCTCCCCTACCCTGTGCTGCAACACGAGTGGAATCTCATGCAATTGGGCATCGGTCACACCCATGTTGCGTGCGCCACTGATGTGTGCCATGAGCTGTGGCTCACAACCAGGCAGTGCCGAGATCGCCGAAACTGTTACTATTTCTCGTTCGGCAAAAGTGAGGTTGTTGCGAGCGAAGATGTCGCCAAATAGATGCGCCTTGAGATAATAGTCGGTCTGTGGCGCAAATTCATAGTTGAACGGATGTCCTGTTAGCTTTGTCTGAACTTCGGTGCCCTGCTTAAGTGCATCATAGTCTTTGGGCAACGGATCGGCTTCACGGCCAGCCTCGGTCTTCATGCCAGCCTCGGCGCGTTCCTTAATTACCTGCTGTAATGCTCCAAGCGCGTTGAGCGAGCGTGGAAATCCAGTGTAGGCATAAAGCTGCGACAAAGCCTCCTTAGCCTCACTTATCGTCAGCCCACAATCAAAGCCCTCGTTAAGAGCAGTTTTAAGTCCATTAATGTTACCTTTAGCCTCATTGGAAGCAATTGCCACAAGAGCTTGTTGTTTTGTTGTAAGTTCCATTTGTTGTGCTTTTATTTGCAGCGACATCAGTAAAACTGTCGCAAAAATTACGGTTAATTTTTTCATGTCGTTATCGGTTTGGGTAATAATCTTTGTTTTGAACCAATAAGTTAGGCCTCAGAACTCAAAAAAGCCATTGACCCGCACAATCTACCGGATGAAATTTGTTACCATGCGCTCTGGCTCCTCCTCAGGCAATCCCGAGCGTTGCTTCTCGGCATTGATTGCACTGATAAGAAAAGCCATATTTCGACCCAGGCTGCGCATAGTCTGCAGGCCTTCCTCATCCTGCATTACTTCTTGAGCTGAGTTGCCATGCACATTGTTCCAATAGTGACTTGAGACTACAGGCATTTCACTAATCGTGAAAAACTTATTCAG
Organism: uncultured Prevotellaceae bacterium; assembly: GCA_946410125.1. Classification (GTDB taxonomy): domain Bacteria; phylum Bacteroidota; class Bacteroidia; order Bacteroidales; family Muribaculaceae; genus Sodaliphilus. Next base: position 1,506 of record CAMJZF010000079.1, read on the forward strand.
TTGATCAAAGGTTGCGGTAGTACCAGCCCTGCGAGCCGACACCACAGCGGCACCCACCTTGAATCGCTTAGAAAACGGTGTAGAAAAGAACAAACGGTCAAGAAACGACTTGAGCGTGCCGTTCATTCCCGCATAATACACAGGCGAGCCAACGACAAGACCATCGGCCTCAGCAAACTTCTTTGCGACCTCATTTATCAAGTCATTGTCGAAAACGCAATGCCCCAACTCACTACACTTAAAGCAGCCTATACAGCCTCTTATAGCCTTGTTGCCTACATGAACAATCTCGGTTTGCACACCACATTTTTGCAGTTCAGCCGCCACCTCATTCAAGGCGGTAAATGTGCAGCCTTGAGGATGTGGGCTTCCGTTTATCAGTAATACTTTCATTTGCTCACATTTAAGTTATTTGTGATTATCCATAATTTTCGATAAGGTACTTCACGAACTGAGGATCCCCAAAATTGATGGTACCCGTGTCGTGCTGGTTAAGGTTGGCAATCAATGCCATGTCGTCATCGCTCAGAGTAAAGTCAAAGACATTAAGGTTTTGCTCCATGCGCTCACGATGAGTGCTCTTGGGGATAGCCACAATGCCGCGCTGGGTGAGCCAACGAAGAGCTACCTGAGCAGCACTTTTGCCATAATTCGAACCTATCTTTCCCAGCACCTCGCTCTTAATGACATCATCAACACCCTGACCGCCCAAGGGACCCCAAGCCATCATCTTAGTGCCAAACTCAGCAAGCAATGGCTCAATGCCTATCTGCTGGATGAGTGCATTGCACTGGAGCTGGTTAACCATGGGCTTCACATCAACATAATGAGCAAAATCAAAGAAACGCCCAGCCTGGAAGTTGCTCACGCCAATAGCGCGCACCTTTCCGTCGCGATAGGCCTTCTCCATAGCCCGCCATGAGCCAAACACGTCGCCGTAGGCCTGATGGATGAGCAGCAAGTCGATATATTCGGTCTGCAGTTTGCGCAGACTCTCGTCGATGCTCTGTGCCGCCTTTTCCTCACCGGCATTGGCAATCCACACCTTTGTCACAAGGAAAAGATCCTCACGCTTGATGCCACTCTTGCGCCAGGCGTTACCCACACCTTCCTCGTTGTAATAGGCCTGAGCAGTATCGATAAGTCGATATCCCACACTCAAGGCATCGCTCACGCAACGCTCGCACTCCTCAGGGCTAACCATGAACACACCATAGCCCAGCAATGGCATCTCAACGCCGTTAGACAGTTTTAAGTTCTCCATAATTGAATATTCATTTCAATCAATAACCCAAGCCACGAAGCCATTTCTCAACTTTGTTCTTGCCGGAACGGACTTCGTGACCATAGATGCTGAACCCCTTAGTGACATTAGCTCCCGCAAAGGCCTCTTTCACGTCCTCCACGCAATTGGCCAAACCGCTGCCTTCATGAGTTGTGAAAGGAATAACAGTTTTTCCTTTAAGGTCGGCTCCGTGCTTCTTGAAGAAAGTAAACATTACCTGTGGATAAGTGCCCCACCAAACGGGCCCGCCAATGAAGACAGTGTCATATTGCGACATGTCGGGGGCTTCTCCCTCATAGGGAGGCAGCTCACCGTTGCGAGCCTCATCCTTGGCAAGGTTGATGAGCGGAGTGTAGGCCATACCGTCATACTTGTGAGTTACAATCTCAAACTGGTCGGCACCAATGATTTCACTAATGTAATCGGCAACAATTTTAGTGTTGCCCACTTCAATGTTTCCTACTGCGTAGTTATCTCCCGCATGCGAGAAGAATACTACCAATGCTTTACCTTTGTTTCCCATAGATTTCTCATTTTTTACTACGCCATTACACGATACCGAAAAAAGCAGTGCAAGAGACACAGCAATAAGTGTTTTAATTTTCAACATGATTGTTTCGTTTTAAATTTACAATGCAAAATTACAAACGATTATCGAGGTGAAAGTTTCACAAAAAGCCTCACAATTTTCATTTTTTACACAAAACATCCCTTTTCATCGGAAAAATATGTGTAACTTTGTGCTGGAGACAACACTTATGGCCTATGAAGATAGATTTTCTTTTTTCTCATGATTATTATGGAATGAATGCCCCTGAGTTGAGACACACCTGCATGCACATGCTGTGCACCCGGGGAGAGGGCAGCTTCGTGTTCAACGAGCATTGCTATCACATTGTCGAGAACGACCTGGTGGTGATGCCCTATCCCAACCGAGCCCGCAACCTGGCAGCACATCCCGACATGAAAGTTGAGTGGTTTGCCGCCGACAACAAGTTCCTGCAGAGCCTGTTACCGAGCAACAACTATAGCATTGGCGGCAGCATCAGTCTCAACCACAACCCGGTGATTCCGCTCGGCGAAGAGCATGCCACGCGCATCCTCGACGATTTCCACCGCCTTCGTGACCGCATGAATCACAGCAATCACATGTTCTACCGTGAAATAATGGGGAGCCTGTGCCTGACCATGATGTACGACATCTTTGAATCACACTCGCTACGCGACTCTACAAGCCTGCACAGCGACCGCACCGGCTATATTGTAAAGGCGCTCATGCAACTGCTGTCAACCGGAGTGAGCTGCACCGAGCGCGGCGTCAACTACTATGCCGAGAGCCTGAACGTGTCGCCCAAATACCTCTCGGCAACCATTAAAAGACTTACAGGACACAGCGTCACGTCGTTCATTGACCGTGCCACTGTGCCCATATTGAAGAATTTTCTTGAAGATGAACGCCTGTCGCTCACCCAGATTGCCGACCGCATGAATTTTGCCTCGCTGAGCTACTTCAGCCGCTACTGCACAAAACACTTGGGCACATCGCCAAGCGACTACCGCCGAAGCCATCAGCCCAAAATAGATTAGCCCTAACGGGTCATTAGGCGAGAGGAGATAAAAAATCAAAAAGTCCCGGAACACTGTGCTTGATGTTCCGGGACTTAACTTTATTCTTCTACTTCATCATTCTTTAGCAGCTTGGTCTTAGTCACCTGCAGGACTCCTGCAGCGTTGTAGACGAACGCCACTACCGAAAGGTTCTCGATGTTCCACTCGTCATCAAGAGCAATAGAATAGTCCTTGATGATTTCATAGCCTTCATTAACCGCTATATCATCGCCCCACTCGCCGTTGACCGCAGCGCGGAACACATGACGATGAGTATAGGTGTCATTACGAGTGCCATCGGGCATAAGCTGGAAGGCGGTAATGTTGTCCTCGATTATCCATAGCTGAAGCTTGCCCTGAGAGTTACCGTCAATGCCTTTAATTTTGGCTTGAAGATGATATTCTTCGGCCTCGGGCGTCACTTCAAGTTCTATCTCCACCGGAGCCGTCTTCTGCAACTCTTCCCTAATGAGCGTGCTCCAAGAAGTAAACTCAGCAGGAGAGCCACGATCAATCAGCCCAACAGGTTGATAATCAAAGCCCCAATGGGTGAAGTAATTATCTCCCACATCGGTACTCAGCCCCACGAAACGACTGTTGGTGTGGAAGCCCAACGGTCCGGAATGGATGCTGACAGCAATAACGACATCCTCGCCATATTGCTCAACAATCTTTTCAATCTCCTCGGCAGCCTTGGGACAATTGACGCAACGCTGTCCTGTGAAGTCTTCCAACAAGACGCAGCGTGACACTGGAGCAGGTTTCACATATATCAGTTGCTCATCCTCGTCGATGTGGCTGCAGGCAGTCATCAGCACTGCCGCCAGCAAGAATGTTATGACAGTCTTAATACTCATAGTTTAGAAAGTATAGTTGTAAGACAAAGTAAAACCACGACTTGCTGGAACATATCGGCAAACTCCACCCGAGCAATTATATCCCGCACGAGTGCGCCCAAAACCGAGCTGCACCCTATGTCCCGAAGTGCTGAAGGTGACATCACCATGATAATAATGGATGTTGGTTTCACCCACGTTATACAGGTCGCTTGCGGTGAACATCCAGTTTGGAGCCAGCGAAAACTCCAGTAGCCCGTATAACCAATCACCCTTGTCGTCGGGTGTCGACAAGTACTGAAGCTCGGTGCGCAAGGCTGTTTTCTTTGACAACTGGAATTTAGCGTCGGTAATGAAAATATTAGAACGCACCATGCCTCCATGCCCCTCGACCACCGTCATGTTATAACGCTGGTTCATGTACATGAGTGTGAGCTTCACGCTCGACGACAACTTGCGAGTCAACTGCACGTCAATGTCCTGATAGAAGGTCTCACCCTCCCAACGCACATGAGAAAAATTAAGCTTCACGTTCATGCCGTACTTGCCACCCAACTTGGTTTTGCGCTTGAAATTGTAACCAACCTCGGCTTGCCAAGCCCATTCTCCGCCTGCCAGTTGCGTGGCATAGGGATAAAGAGCCGCAAGTGCATAGGTCTGTTCCTGGGTAAACGCTGGCAAGTGGTTGATAAACGAGGAAGTGCCAATCATGCTGTGGCGGCTGCGGAACGACATGTTCTCGCTGCGCTTGGCCTGCAGCAGCACGCTCAGCCCCTTATTGGAATAGGAACCCGAAAGAACGGCAGCCGAGCCCTTTTCATAATTGTACTGGTTGTCGAACGATGGGTCTTGAGTCTTTTGGGCATACTCGGCAAGCACGCTCCAGGGGCCATTGTTCAATGAAGCCCTCACATCCCAGGCATTGACAAACTTGGGCAGGTTAAGTTTGTGGGTTGGGTCAACAAAGATGTCTTCCTGTTTTTCATACTTATTTACCCAAGAACCGCCAACCATCAGCTCGGTGCCATGGTTGCGAAGCGCAGGAATCCATTCGTTAATGTTCAGCTCGGCATCGGCACCACTCACCAGCCCTTTGTTCCAACTCCAGTAACGACGCTGACGGCCCGACAAAGCCTTGACCGTTACACCCTTGACAGGGCGCGTAACAAGGCGGGCTCCAAGAATAGAGTTGTCAATGCCCAGAGAACGCTCCTCATAGGTGCGCAACACAAGTCCCAGGCCAAATTGCTCATAGAAAGTACCCAACGTGAGTTCGGTATTCTTGTAGCGTCCTTTAACCCAGAAGTTTGGGACTCCCCACCCCTTGAAATCTTTCTCGAAGCCGGGCAAAGGGTGTTGAAGATACTCCACTCGTAACCCTGCGTCGACATATTTGCTTTGCAACATGATTTCGCCATAGGTGTTGGTCTGAAAATCCTCAGTTTTCTCAGCTCCAATGGCATCGTCACGCATTGGTACCAACATATCACTCTGCACGCTGCCACTCACCTTCACCTTCTTTTGATCTTGGGCAGAGGCACTGACGAAGCAACATAGCATTACGATATATAGGAACGATTTTTTCATTGACCGATGAGTTCTTTAACCTTATCTATAAGTTCTTCCTCCACACCGTCGGTATATCCAGTGTGCTTATACACAATCTGGCCATTACCATCAACTATCATAGTAAACGGAATCATCTGAACGCCAAATGCCCGTTTCAATTCTTCATTGGTATCGAGCAGCACTTCATATTCCCATCCATGATTGCTGACCAATGGCTTTACCTTGTGGACATTCTGCGCCTGGTCAATACTCACGGTAATGATTTTTACTCCTGTTTCCTCTTTCCACTCATCATAAACCTCGGCTATGGCATCGAGCTCACGCTGGCATGGCTTGCACCAAGTGGCGAAAAAGTCGATAATAAACGGTTTTCCATTATTGGAAACAGTATCCATTCTTACCGACTGTCCGTCTATCGTTTTCAGAGTCACGGCTGGCAATTGAGCAAACAAGTCGCTCGTTGCCATCACGGCCAACAGACAAAATAATAAAGCGATTTTTTTCATTATATATGGTTTTTAATAGTGGGTTCTTTAAATTCCAAGACTAATCTACATTTCGTTAAGGAATTTACAGAACCCACCAAAATACAGTCTATCATTCAGTAATATCCAACATATTGATCACGAGAGTCATAGCCTCGAGATTTATAGTAACATGATAGGTCTTGCCAACTTCAGCCTCCAAAGCCTTCCAGTCGGTAGTAAAAAGAGGAATCTCCTGACCAAGCACCTCGTCATTAATCACAAAATTGTACACATCGGATTCGGTGTGTGGTCCAAAACGCTTGTCGGCTATATCATCCCAAAGGTCATCGGCTGTGGCAAGAGCCTTTGTAAATCCAAAGTAACCTTTTAAAGCAGAGGAAGTGATTGTAATTTCGGCAGTATAGATCTTGCCGTCACTTGTGGTCATCTTCACTCCAGTGGCAGCACCCCATTGATTTCCATTCACTTCGCCCAAAATGTAAACATTGTCAAATTGTTCTACATTATTGCCAAGCAAGATGTCATAGACAGCTGTAACATCGGCGCTGGTAACATAGCCGTCACCGTTAACGTCGGCAGTAGCCTCAAATGTCATGTCGGTACCCAGGAGCACATCGTAGATAGCAGTAACGTCGGCACTGGTAACGAAGCCATCACCGTTAACGTCACCAGCAACAGCAGGGCCTCCCTTAGGAATTACTGTGAGAGTCATGTCGTTGACATTGATGCGGAAGGTGAACTCACCACCATTCTCCATACGGAAGTTAGAACCGTCAACCAGTTGCAATGGGGTGTTGAGCAACTCGTTATTAATCAAGAAGTAGCCACCGCCCAACTCGTCGATGCCACCATACCATGTCCAGCCATCACCATTAGGAGTGATAATCTTGAACTCGGCACCAGCCTCAAGGGCTCCTTCCACTTGATAAACACCAGCCTCCTCGGTTTCGGTGAATGCTAAGCGTCCACCATCCTCGTCGGTGTTCCAGCTGTTGAAAGAACCAACCAGATAGTACTCACCTGGAGTCACTGTTCCGTAAGGAAGAATATCGGTTTGAGCCGCATTGACGATTTGATTGTTGCTACGGTCAATGAGCAGAGCTATTGCATGAAGTTGATCCTTGTTTTGGATAACGGTTTTTCCAGTAATATCGGCAAGATAATTAAATGGCAATTGCTCACCAGCTACAAACGAAGTAGGTACCGAGCCGTCGAAGCCGCTCTTTATGTTCCAGGCTGCCACTGCCACATGATTAAAGGTCAAGCCCGAAATCCTTTCACCCTTACCATACCAGTATTCATCGAGATAAGCGTCGTGGGTGGTGTTATAGTAGTTGGCTTGAGCCCAGCTGCTACCACTGCCACGCAAGCCATCGTTGGTGAGCACTAAAGCAATACCATAGTTGGCATCATTCTTAGCGAGGGCAAACATGCTATTGACCTGAATATCAATTTTTGTGCGCTCCTCATCGTTCCACTTGGCAGTAATGTCGACCTTGCCATCGGGGAAATCGGTGAAGCTTTCCTCAATTGCAGCAGGAAGAGTGGCGGGATGAGCATTAACGTCTTGCTTGCGGTTTAATTTGGCTGTTGGGAAGCTTGATGCCATGACGGGATTATAGTCTGCTATCTCCATTGGGTCGCCATTGTGAGCTGCAATGAGCACCACCTTGTCGCCATAAGCGTCATGTGCCATATCCATCGCCGTGAAGCCGCGAGGGCACCATCCGCACCAAGTGCCGGTATATTCCTCTACTACCGGAACCCTTTGAATCAAGAATTCCCTGATGACAAAAGTGCCACTTGCTGTAACATCTTTAGCCAGGGCTTCGTTGGGCTCACCATTTACTTTAGTAATAGTAACAGTCTTGGTACACTCCGATGCCACGCTTGTGTCGAACGAAACGTTGAAGGTAGCCTCCTCGTTGAAAGCTACATTATTCAATGACACTGTCACCTCGGGAGTGGCAGTAGATGCATCGTTATTGGTAGTAATGATATAAGACACCGATGAAATGGGTACCTGACCTTTGTTCTTGATGGTGAGTGGCAGCACTGCCTCATCGTCTTTTTGATAATAGTGAGTGCCAAAGTTCTTTGTCACTGTGATAGCACAGTTTTGAGGAATGTTCACACCCTCGCCAAGCACTTGCAGTGCCAGCTTGCCATGGTCGGTGACTTGGCGCCAGTTGGTCATCTCGGCAGTAGCGCGAGCCCAGAAAGAGTTAGTTTCATATTCTCCACCACACATGAGGGCATAGTCCTGGGCATTGAGCTCCATGGTGAAGCCAATGTAGGCGTTGGAATTATTAACAACATAAGGAGTTGTGAATTCAATATCGTTGGCTCCCTCGGTCAAAGTAGAAAGATCAACATCTTGAACATAGGCAACTCCTTGAGCATTAATTTTCAGAGTCTTGCTAACCCAAATCTTAAGACTCGTAATCTTGGGGAGAGTGGTGGCATTAAGCCACAGGCGCACAGCCTTAATGGTAGCTCCACCCATCACAAGGTCGTTGGACTGAATGCGAATGGCAGCTTCATAATTGACCTTAGAGTTCACACCAAAGGGCCCGAAATTGTCGGCATTAAGGTCGTCATCGGTGAAGTAGCCCCACCAGGTCTCGCCAGCACCAGGGGTGATGGTGTTTCTATGAGTTATCGCCGATTGAGCGAAACTCGTCATTGCCATAAAAATGGCCAATAAAAGAAGTACTGATTTTTTCATTTTTGTAGTATTTAAATATTACTAAATTCCAAGAAGTATATCATATACGGCCGTCACATCGGCGCTGGTAACATAGCCGTCACCGTTCACGTCGGCAGCTGCCTCAAATGTCATGTCGGTACCCAGGAGCACATCGTAGATAGCAGTTACATCGGCACTGGTAACATAGCCGTCACCGTTAACGTCGCCGGCAACTGGCTCTTCGCCCTGATCGCCATTGGTGAACTTTATTTTCACAGTGTGGGTCTCACCACCTATTGTGGCTGTGAGCGTAGCCAGCAGGTGACCCTCGCTCTGGATATTTTCAGCATCAAACTGCACCATGCAGATTCCATCCTCAACCGTGAATGCCTTTGTAATAGAAGTATTACTGCCAAAAGGCATGCAATTGCCACCCATGCACCACAAGATTCTTTGTGGATTGAAATTATTCTCGTTAATAGTTATTGTGGCACTACCTTGGGCTGTATTTCCCGTGAGCAGTTTAAGTATGAGCCCGTTTCCAGGGTCGGAACTGGGATTGGTGTAACATGCCATCTCTCCAAACCCCCATTCATCTTCCTCGGCGGCGATAGTCACTGTTGTCCCTTCGGCAAGCGACTGTCCATGGTAACGAAATTCAAAAGTCTGTGCCATCATTGTCGCAGCCGACAATGAGAATACTATTGCAATCGCAAGTAATTTTTTAATCATAAGTATATCTTTTTTGATAGGTTCGAATTATCAACTATTTAAGTCGAAATGAAAGCAGGATTCTGGACTTTCATTTCTCTTTTACAAAGATATATTTTTTTATTAATATAATGTATTCTTCAATAAATATTTAACTTTTATTTAAAAAAAAATCGCCATTGCTGGCGATTTTAATTAGTTCACTACCTAATATGAGTTCCTGCTTGAAGATCACTGAACCGTGCCGAATTGATAAGCACCACCTCGTTCACACCATGGTCGATAGCCGAAAAAGCCTTGTCGATTATAGGGAAAGCACCGGGCTTTATAATTCCCATTTCCCGAAGCGCTTTATATTGAGTGCGACGAAGCATCGGTATCACGCTGTCGGGATTATTCTCGTTGGTGAGAACGCCATTCTGCTCTCCAAGCACATTAATGATTGTCACCTCGTAAGCGATTGTGAGAGTACGGGCTATCTCATAGGCAAAGGTTGTGACATCTCCATTGAGCAGATTGCCCTTACCGTCATGGGTGAGAGGAGCAATTACAGGCACCACACCCTCGTCAAGCAGCTTGATGAGCATCGATGAGTTCACACGCCGCACGGTGCCCACCCTACCCAGATTCACTGGCTTGATGGGCACTTTGTTGCTGAGCACGAGATTTAAGTCCACACCAGTGAGTCCCAAGGCATTAAGTCCTCGCCACTGCATGATGGCAACGAGGCGCTTGTTAACCAAGCCACCATAAACCATTGTTACGAGATCCATTATTCTGTCGTCAATGATGTCTCGGCCATCACTTGTTTGGCGAATAGTTATGCCCATCTTCTCGGCAACCATCGATGCCATCGTGCCCTCGCCGTGAACAAAGAGCTTAAGGCCTTTGATGGAAGCAAAGTCACGAATTAGAGCCCTCAGGTTCTCTGGATTCTCCACAACTATCCCCTCAACATTTACTATAGTAAGCTTCTCCCTCATTTTTCAGTATCAAACGATTAAAAACGATTAATAACTAATTAAATATCAGTTTTTATAATAAAACACAACTTGTCCATCAACACTCAAGATTTGCTTTGTTTCTTCATCATAGAAATATCGCTCGTAATCAATGGTTGGTGGAAGAAAGTTAACGAGTATACCGCAACGAACTTTAAGCAGCCTCATATAGTTAAACAATTGGGCCCTATGAGCTTTAACAAGTTCACTAACAGCTTTACATTCAATTATTATGTCATTCTTGCACAAAAAATCTAATCGAAACAACGATTCCATTGAAGTGCCATGATATGTAGGATGAAACTGCATTTCACGTTCAAACGGAATATTTCTTGCGCTTAGCTCCATTTGCAATCCCTCTTGATAGCACGATTCATTTAAACCAGGGCCTAATTCAGAGTGGACTTCATAAATAGCGCCTATAACATCATAAATATTTTTCTTTAATACGCTAACATCAATCATTACTGAATTGTTTTTAATCGTATTTAATCGTCTGAAAAATTTTAGAAAATTATTCGTCGGTGGAGAATTCCATGAGGTAGGCCTTGATGAAGTCGTCGATTTCGCCGTCCATTACGGCACCCACGTTGCTAGTCTGATAGTTGGTACGGTGGTCCTTCACGCGGCGGTCGTCGAAGACGTAACTGCGTATCTGGCTGCCCCACTCTATCTTTTTCTTGCTGTCTTCAATCTTGCGTTGTTCCTCTCGGCGATGCTCAAGTTCCTTGTTGTAAAGGATTGACTTGAGGTTTCGCAAGGCATTCTCGCGGTTCTTTG
>CAMJZF010000080.1 GCA_946410125.1 uncultured Prevotellaceae bacterium
CTGCTCAAAATAAATTCTGTTCTATCATAAATCCTAATGACCGATTCGGGTTAAATAAGCAATAAACGAAAAGCAACCGAGGACCATGTATGTGTGGCCCTCGGTTGTTTTGTGGGATATGCTTGCACAAGTAAGAGAGTTGTGCAGCATGGCTTGGTTACTGCTCCTCGCCGGCAAGGAAGGTGCGAGCGATGATGGGAGTAGTGTAGGCGTAAGGGATGAAGTCGATGCTCGATATTGGCTTGGTGATGAAGAAGTTTGCCACCTTGCCTGGAGCGATGCTTCCGTAGTCGGCACTCAGTGCCATTGCCGCAGCTCCGTTGATAGTGGCTGCATTGAAAGCCTCGGCAGGTTGTAGTCGCATCTTGATGCATGCGAGCGAAACCACAAACTTCATGTCGCCGCTGGGAGTAGAGCCTGGGTTGTAGTCGCTGGCGATGGCAACCGGCAGACCGGCATTAATCATCTTGCGCGCAGGCGCGAACGGCATGTTAAGGAAGAACGAAGTACCCGGCAGGGCAGTGGGCATAGTGTCGCGTCCACGCATCATGGCGATGTCGTCGTCGGTCATGCTCTCAAGGTGGTCGACCGAGAGTGCATTGTGCTTCAACGCCACCTCCACGCCACCCGATGGTGCCAGCTCTTGACCATGAATCTTGCCGCGCATTCCATATTTGAGACCAGCTTCAAGAATGCGTGATGTTTCCTCGGGAGTAAAGAAACCCTCGTCGCAGAACACGTCTACGAAGTTTGCCAGTCCTTCGGCAGCAACCGCGGGTATCATCTCGTTGACAACGAGGTCAACGTAGTCGGCTTGGCGACCGGCATACTCGCGCCCTACGGCATGAGCACCGAGGAAAGTGGAAACCACGCGCAGACGGGTGCTCTCCTGGATGCGTGCTATCACGCGCAGCATTTTGAGCTCGTCTTGAGTGTTGAGACCGTAGCCGCTCTTAATCTCGATGGCTCCGGTACCCTTAGCTATTACCTCGCGCACTCGCTCCATGGCAGCGTCGAAGAGCTGCTGCTCGGTCATGAGGTGCAGGCGATCGGCACTGTTGAGGATGCCACCGCCACGCTTTGCTATCTCGGCATAAGAGAGACCGTTGATTTTGTCGACGAATTCCTGTTCGCGGCTGCCGGCATAGACGATGTGGGTGTGAGAGTCGCACCAGCTGGGCATTACCGTGCCACCAGCAGCATCAATGGTCTTGTCGACCTGGGTTGGGGCAGGGCGGTTGTCGATGGTGTCAAACTCGGTGATGATGCCGTCTTCAACGAGCATCCAGGCATTGGTGATGGCGTCGAACTGCGCCATGTCGCTGCCGCATTTTTTCAGCACACCCCCGCCGTCGATACCGGCGAGGGTGGCGATATTGTTAACTAAAAGTTTCATTTACGAAGGAATTGTATTGCTTTCTCAATGAGAGGATACATAATCACGTCGTCGCTGATGAAAGGAACCTCCTTGCGGAAGGCTTCGTGCATCTTCATGATAACAGGCGAAGACTTCTTTGGGAAGCGGAATTCCAGTGCCTGAGCAGCGTTGAAAAGCTCGATGGCAAGCACGCGCTCGGTGTTGAGAACCACCTTGTAGAGCTTGATGGCGGCGTTGGCACCCATGCTCACGTGGTCTTCCTGGTCTTGGCACGAAGGGATGCTGTCGAGGCTTGATGGAGCGGCAAGCGACTTGTTGAGGCTTACCACGCTGGCAGCAGTGTATTGAGTAATCATGAAACCACTGTTAAGACCTGGATTGGCAACCAGGAAGCTGGGCAGTCCACGAGTGCCCGACACGAGGCGGTAGATGCGTCGCTCGCTGATGTTGGCGAGTTCACTCAGCGCGATTGCGAGGAAGTCCATGGGCATGGCAATGGGCTCGCCGTGGAAGTTGCCGGCACTGATGATAAGGTCCTCATCGGGGCAGACTGTTGGGTTGTCTGTGGCACTGTTAATCTCGGTATCGATAACCGATTTCACATATCGGATAGTATCTTTTACTGTTCCGTGAACCTGAGGTACACAACGGAAAGAGTAGGGGTCTTGAACGTGCTCCTTGTGGCAAGCGATGAGTTCGCTGCCGGTGAGCAACTCCTTCATGTGTGCGGCAGTCTCAAGTTGGCCCTTGTGTGGTCGAACCAGGTGCACAGCCTCGGTAAATGGCTCTATGCGGCCGTCGTAGGCATCGAGCGACATTGCGGCAATGCGGTCGGCCCAGTCACTCAAGCGCTCGGCCTGAAGCAGAGACCACACAGCAAACGAGCTCATGTTCTGGGTGCCGTTGAGCAGTGCAAGTCCTTCCTTGCTGGCGAGTTCAATAGGTTTCCAGCCCTTGAGCTTGAGCAACTCGGCAGCAGGCATCACTTTGCCCTCATATTCCACCTCGCCGAGTCCAACCAGTGGCAAGCTCATGTGAGCCAGAGGCACGAGGTCGCCCGATGCTCCAAGAGATCCCTGGCGGTAAACAACGGGAATGACGCCCTCGTTAAAGAAATCGATGAGTCGCTCCACTGTATCGAGCTTGCTGCCCGAGTAGCCGTAGCTAAGGGATTGAATCTTGAGCAGGAGCATGATGCGCACGATTTCATTGGGCACACGTTCGCCCACGCCACATGCGTGCGACATCATGAGGTTGATTTGCAGTTGCGAGAGCTGATCCTTGCTCACTTTCACGTTGCACAGAGAGCCAAAGCCTGTGGTCACGCCATAGACTGGGACATCACTTGCAGCGATTTGCTCATCAAGATACTTGCGGCAACGGATGATGCGCGCCTTGGCGTCATCACTCAAAGCCAGTTTTATACCTTTTTCAATAATCTCGCCCACCCGCTCAATAGAGAGGTGCTCGGCGCTAATGTAATGTGTCATGTGTTTGAGTCTTGTTTATGCTAATAGTTATTTTATAATTTAATATGGTGCAAAGGTAGTCATAATTCGCCATAAAAAGAAATATGCCCCACAATTATTCACAAATTCATTAGAAACAAAGAATGGTTATAGTCCTTGTGTAAGAAATCTTCTCAGGTGAAGGTGTGTAATACCGTTCTCGTCGTTTTGGGAGAGTAACGGTGTCGTTGATATGACATATTTCGGATAATTATCTTTAATGTTTCGGAGGTTACCAAACTCTCGCTCGCGAGTGGCATCGTCGGCAATGATATATGAAACTTGAACATAGACCTTTTGCCCCTGTGGTTTTTGTGCAATGAAATCAATCTCTTTGTCGCGCAATTGGCCTACATTCACTTCATATCCTAAACGTATAAGTTGATTGTAAACAATATTTTCAATGACTTTCTCAATGTCTCCTTCACGCGTCCCTCCTGTTATGGCGTTGCGAATTCCAAAATCCTCAAAATAATACTTATCGTTGCTCTCAAAAAGTCTTTTGCCATGAATGTCATATCGGTTAACCTTGTGGATGATGTAAGCATCGCACAGACTCTTTATATAGTTGATGATTGCCAGTGTTGTGATGCTTTGCCCTTGTGATATCATATACTTTGAAATGCTGTTGGCCGAGAATAATTTTCCAGTATTGTCGGCAAGGAATCGCATCAGATTTTCAAGAAAAGGAACATTGCGAATGGAGTTTCGCATTATCACATCTTTTAATAAGACTGTGTGATATACATCAATTTGATATTCTCTTGCGTCTTGCTCGTCAAGCCCCATTTTCAACAATCCAGGAAGTCCGCCGAATTGGATGTATAATGCTAAGGTGTCGTCGGAGTCGGGCAATTTGTGGAACAACATAAACTCTTTATAGCTCAAAGCCTGAACAAATATTTCCTTGTAACGACCGCCAATTCTGTTGCTAAGGTCGCTACTGAGCATCATTGAGTTGGAACCAGTAATAATGATTTCTATGTTAGGAATTTCATAGTAACTCCTTAACGATTTCTCAAAATCCTTGATGTCTTGAATTTCATCGATAAGAATATAATTAGTCTTGTTTTCTTTGCATCGCTCGTCGATGTGGGCATTTAGGTCTTGATAGGTTTTGATGTGGTCAAAATCTTTCTTCTCTTTGTCAATAAAGATTATATTGGCTTGCGCATCAGTTTGGATTTTATCTCTAAACATGCGAAGGATATAGCTTTTTCCTACACGTCGCTGCCCGGTCAAGATAATAATCAAGTCCTTACCAAGAAACCTTTCAATCTTATCAAGATAACTTTGTCTAACCACTGCATCCATATCTTTTATAATTAAATTTTTTGCAAATATAGCAATTTTATTTTTTATAGAATATAAAAGCTCATGAAAAAATAATTTTATTTTTTATAATTTATAAAAGTGCTTACACATTATTGACTGAATATTTGCACAATTCAAGATTGTTTCGGAATTTTGCAACCTTAAAAAAACATTGATAAATGGAACTAACAAGAATCAACTATAAAGAGAGAAGAAAAGGAGAGGTTCACATTGGCTACCTTGCCGAAATGGATGGCGTGAGCAACCGTTTCCTTTTGAAGATGATGGGCTGCGTGTGCTATGCCCTGGTGGTGATGCTGCTATCGTTATCCCTTCAAGCAAGCTATGTGTTACCGGCAAAGCCCGATTATAATAGTCCCAAGCAGTGGTATGTGAGTGACCGTCAAAGTGCCGCCGACATTTTCTATGTGATATCAACCGAGACTGGCGACTATAGGTTGCCCGATGGCAGCTTATGCCACTATGCCGACACCTATAACGACAGTGTGCGCGTGGCTCTTACAGGTGAGATGGAGGGCGTAGACCGCCTGCTGAGCGGTGAGCTCAACTACTACTCGCCTTACTACCGGCAGTGCTCGTTGCAGACATTTACTAGCGATAGCTTGGTGAGTGAGCGCTTGCCGCTGGCGTTAGGGGACGTGAGCCGAGCATTCAATTACTACCTTGACCACATGAATCAAGGGCGCCCATTTGTGCTGGCAGGCTACAGTCAGGGTGCCATGGCGGTGTTGCAACTATTGCAACAGATGGATAGCACCACCTATGGTCGCATGATTGCTGCCTATGCGATTGGGGTGAATATTTCCCAGTCGCTACTCGACTCATGCCGGCAGATAGTTCCCGCCTGTGGAGTTGACGACACAGGCGTGACCATAAGTTACAATTCGGTGCGTGATAACGGTTGCGTGGTGCATGGGTTGGGCGACGACAATGCTGTGTCCATCAACCCCGTGAACTGGTGCACCGATACCACGCCAGCCACCCTTGTGACGGTGCCGTCGCCAGCGAAACCCGAAGCCGAGCAGCAGGTCGACACACTCACTGTGCACCTTGACCCAGCGACACGACTGTTGCTTGTAGATGGTTTTACAGGAACCGACTATGTGTTGCCGCTCATTGGCAAGGAAGGTAACTATCACTCGCGCGAAATTTGGCTCTATCGAGAGCAACTGCGCGAGAACATAGCCCGCCGCACCAGTGCTTGGCTACACACCCATCATTAGCTCTTAGGTACCTTGCTCTGCTCTGTTGTTCATCATTCCTCAATGATGAAACTACGGGGATAGAAATCACTGTAAAAGCGGCCGTCGATTGCCGTGAACTTCAGCACGCAATAGTTGGGGTCGGTGATGCCTCCGGGGTAGTATTCAGTATCACCTTCGCGCCAGACCATTTCTTTGCTGGCAGCATCGGTCAACACCTCCATGGTGCCTCGCAGCATCATGCCCTTGAACCCTTCGGCATCACAGAAGTAGATGGATGCCTTGGGGTTAGCTTTGTAATGCGCAACACGCAGAGAGAAGGTGTTGGTGGTGAAATAGAATGTCTTGATACCTTCACGCACGCGCGGTGACAGCATGGCTTTAGTGCAAGGAAATCCCTCTTCATCCACCGATGAAATATAGGTGACGGGCAGTGTGTCGGCCATCTTGGCAATCAAATCTTTTACTCCCGCCAAAACTGGATTATTGTTAATCGCCTCATTGATGGTAATCTCCTTGCGCCAGCGCTTCAAGTGGGGGAAGTACATCTTCATTTGACCGATGTATTCCTCCTTAGTGATGGGTTGCGGCAGGCCCTTGTTGACCTCGCCAACGAACTGGGCGCAATGCTCAATCATCTCGTCCATTGTGCAGTTCTGCAGGAACTTGCCATCTTGGTAGCAGTATTTGCAGTAGTCGAAGCAGGTGCTGCCGTCGGCATTGGTGCCGCAATCATCGTTCTTGGTGAGTGGCATGCCGCAGCTCTGGCAAAATTGTGGCAACTGGCCAAGATGCATGGTTTTCTCTTTAGCAGGGAATGTGGCTTCGAAGGAGGCAAAGGCATTTGGATTGGTTTCGGCAACGAAATAACCCTTTGGCGGACAATAGGTGGCCCCAGTTAATCCATTACTTTCCAACCAACCAGAAATTAGTTCTTGTGCGAGGAAATATGGCACTTCGGCATCGCGTGGTTCGGCATGATAGTGTATGCCCATCGTGCTAGCCAACACAAAGCCTGCATGCTTGTAGAAATCGATATTTCCTTCCATGCACAGGAAGCCGACGCCCATCTTGCGTGCCTTGTCAAGAGCGTAGTTGAGTAGTTTCAGGCCGTATTCCTTGCGCTGATAGTCGGGGTGGATGCTGATAGGTCCGAATGTCCATGATGGGCAGCGTGTGCCGTCGTCGAGTATTAATTCGGCTTTTGAGAACATGATGTGGCCTATTATCATGCCGTCCTCCTCCATCACGAGGTCGAGTTCGGGAATGAAGTCAGGGTTAGTCCTAAACTGGTTGAGCACGAAATGCTCATAGCATCCTGGGCGATACACATTCCAAAACGCCTCTCGTGTGAGGTTCTCCACCTTGCGATAGTCACTTGGTTGCTCTAATCTTATCTTCATAGTAGTCGCTTGTTTTGACTGCAAATTTAATAAAAAACTATAGTAAGTAAACTGTTTTACAAATAGGTAATTCACGAATAATAGTTTTCCGTGAATTACCATTGAATGTATTATTGCGAAGTTAGGTTACATTCTCGCTTTTTGTTTCTCGCCGGCGCCCGAGCCACGGTATTTGCTGCGTGCGGTATTGAACTTCCATGTGAGGTCGAGCATGAAGGTGCGGCGGGCAGGGTTATAAGTTGATATCTCGCGAATGCCGTAGATTACAGCACCAGTCTTGTTGGTATTGAAAATGTCATGGCAACGCAAGTCGGCGGTCAGTGTTCCCATTCGTCCAAGGCTGAAGTCGCGTTGCACGCCCAGAGATGTATTGAAGCGGGTTCTGGTAAGGCGGAAATTGTTGTAGTCACCGCGAGATGCCCACACAACACTGGCGTTAAGGCGGAACCCTCGTGGCAACTCGATGTCGTTTTGCCACACAAGGTTAAGGAAAGGATGGTTAAGAGTGCGAATTGACCCATCGGCGCAAGGAGTCTTATAGTTTTGGAAAACGACAAACGCACTCCATTGTGGGTGCCAGCAACCAATCACCGGACGTGCCACGAAGTTGATGGACAACTGGTTGTAATCTTCGTCACTATTGATGGGCCGCACGAGACTGATGAGGGGATCGTCGGCACCGGGATAGGGCTCGGTTGACATTGTCTCACAGTCCTTGATGCGTCCATAGTTAAGAGTAAGGTTCATCCACTTGTAGGCAGTGTTAATCACGAGGCTGTGGGTGTAGGTGGGCTTGAGATAGGGATTGCCGCTCTGGTAGGTGTAGCGGTTGATGTAGATTGTTGAGCTGGTGAGGCTTCCATAATTAGGGCGTTGGATGTCGCGCCGGTAAGAGAGCGAAACTTGCACGTTTCCTATAGGCATCGATATTACTGCAGTAGGGAACCAATCGCCGTAGTTACGGCACACTTCGTCCTCGCGAACTCCAAAGTTATAGTAGTCGTTCTTGAGATGCTCATAGCGAAGTCCCACTTGTGCAAACACACGACCAAACAGTCTACCATATTCCATAAACGCGGCCGTAGACGACTCGTTGATTTTTGTGTCGGTAGTCTTCACTGGTACTGCATCGGTAGCAGTGAAAGAGTAGGCATCGGTGCGATGATTGTGGGAGTACTCGCCCCCGAGCGACAGATTGCCGTTCCACACCGGGTGGGATAAAATGAGCTTTGTAGCCCAAAAGTCATTGCTACTGCGAGTGTTGCTCTCAATGCTGCGTTGCGTGGTTTCTCCTGCAGCCGATGTGGCAGTCTCAAATGTGCTGCCCGGAGTCTCGGTCTTGTCGAAGAGCCCGTCAACATTGAAGTCGATGCCCAGGTTGCCAATCTTACCGTTGTAGTAGGTATTGAAAATGTGCTTTTTAAAAGTGTCGCTCTGCTTGATGTCGCTTTCGGAATGCTCAGACAAAATGCCGTTCACATAATTGTCGGTATAGAACATGTCACTGAAATCGGTGCTGGGGTGACGGTCATATTTATAGAACGCTCCCAGACTGTGATTCTCATTTATCATATAGTTTATTTGCAGTTGTGGCGACCAGCCTTTCCAGATGTTTTTACCTTCCTGAGTAGTGACGCTCTTAATGTGGTCTGGACCAACGTAATAGATAAGGTCGTTGTCCTGCAACTGCTTGCTGTGACCGTAACGTCCTGCCCAGAACGAGGCAGTAAAGTCAAGACCACCAATGCGGTAGTTCATGTCAAGATTGTTGGTAATGGTATATCCATATTGGTACATGCCATTAAGGTTGTCTTGGAAACTGAAGCCTTCGCCTTGCGCTTTTTTGAGCTGAATGCGCACAACCGCCTTGGTCGAGGCGGCATAGCGCGCGCCAGGGTTCTGTATCACGTCGACGTGCTCAATTTGGTCGGAGCGCAGGCGTGAGAGTTCGTTCATGCCTTGAACCTTACGACCGTTGATATACACCTCGGCATCTCCTCGACCAAGCACCTTCACGCCGCCGTCGCGCTCAGCCTCGAGCGATGGCACCCTCGCTAGTGCGTCGGCCACAGTTCCTGCTTTCTCAAGGATTGTCCCCTCGATAGTTGTGCGCATGGCTTCGCCCTTCACACGTGTTTTGGGGAGCTTGCTCACTACTACCACCTCGCCCAGCAGTGTGGCCTCGGGCTGCAAAGTGATAGTGCCCAGATCGACAACACTTGAATTGATATACAATGTTTGATAACCGATGTAAGAAATCTTCACGAGTCCGCCATTTTGTAATGCAGTAAGTTTAAATGTTCCTTGCTCGTCGGTGATGCCCCCCTGCACATAGGTCGAGTCGGGCATCGACAGCATCACAACGTTGACAAATGGCATTGGTTCGCCATTCTCGTCAACAATTTTGCCGTTAACATCTGGATTCTTTGCTCCAGTGTTGATAGCCATCATCATGATAGCCATCAGAGCAGTAATTCTCAAAGCTAAATCTTTCATTTTACCTTATTTTTTAATTATACAATGTTATTTGCTTTGTTCTCACGTTTGACATAATGAGCGTTGAAAATGTTTCGGCGGTTTTAATGTTGTTCTCAACTTTTTAAACATTTTAACAATGACCATGTTTTAAAAAATCATGAACAGCGGTTTATCGTCTGCATGATTTTGACGCAAAATTATTGCTAGAATTACAGCAATACCAAGCTTTTGGGATATTCTGCAGTGTTTTGTGACGAGTGGTAGTATTATTTCACTATATCACCAAAAAGTTGTATCTTTGCGAGAAAGTAACTAAGCAATAACATTATGATAAAGGATTTCAATTTTTACGCACCTACACGGGTGGTGTTTGGTCGTGAGACAGAGAAAAAGATAGGTCAACTGGTGGCTGCCAATGGCGGCAAGAAGGTATTAATCCACTATGGAGGCGGGTCGGCGCAGCGGTCGGGACTGCTCGATGTGGTGCGAGGGCAGCTGCGTGATGCCGACATAGCATTTTGCGAACTTGGCGGCGTGGTTCCCAACCCATTATTGTCAAAGGTTCGTGAGGGTATAGAATTGTGCCGTCGCGAGGAAGTGGACTTTATCCTTGCCGTGGGTGGCGGCAGTGTGATTGACTCTTCAAAGGCAATAGACTATGGCGTGTCTTACGATGGCGATGTGTGGGACTTCTGGGCAGGAAAGGCTGTGCCCTCGCAATGCCTGCCCATTGGCGTGGTGCTGACAATTCCAGCTGCCGGAAGCGAAATGTCGTCGAGCTGCGTCATCACTGCCGATGAGGGACTGCTCAAGCGTGGCATCAACAGCGACCTGTGCCGGTGCCGATTTGCCGTGATGAATCCCGAGCGCACCTTCACCTTGCCACCTTACCAGACGGCAGCCGGTGCTACCGATATAATGATGCACACCATGGAGCGCTATTTCTCAAAATATGAAGACATGACGCTCACCGATGCCATTAGTGAAGCCCTGTTGCGCACCGTCAAGGATTCGGCACTGGTGGTGATGCGCAATCCAGAGGACTATCGTCACCGCGCCCAAATCATGTGGGCGGGCTCGCTGGCACACAACGACTTGACCGAGTGCGGCACCGAGAAAGACTTTGCCACCCATCGCCTTGAGCATGAGCTCAGTGCCCTCTTCGGGGTTACCCATGGCGCTGGCTTGGCAGCCATTTGGCCCTCGTGGGCACGCTATGTCAAGGACAAGCACCTGAGCCGATTTGTGCAGTTTGCAGTCAATGTGATGGGAGTTCCTAACGACTTCTCTCATCCCGAGGAGACCGCCGAGCGTGGCATCTGCACCGTCGAGGAGTTCTACCGTCAGATAGGCATGCCCACCAGCATCCATGAGCTGCTGGGCCGCGAAATCACCGACCAGGAGATTGAAACCATGGTCGAGAAATGCTCGCGGGGCGGCACTATCACAGTGGGTGCGATGGAAGTGATTGACGCCAAAGCCATGCGCGACATCTACCTCATGGCACGATAGCATGTCCAGTCTGTTGCGTAATGCAACATACGAGACAATACAACTAAAGCCACCTCATTTGCTTAAATGAAGTGGCTTTATTGTGTGTGGATTAAGAAAGGTAAATATTTTCCCTCTCACCTATATATTACCAGATTTCGGCGCGTTTCTCCTTGGTGAGGAACATCTTGTCGGTCTTCTTGATATTGAAGGCCTTGTACCAAGCATCAATCATTGGCAGAGCGGCATTGACGCGTAGCTCGTGAGGTGAGTGGGTGTCGCTGTCGACGAGGTTGGCAAGTGCCTCAGGGGTGCTGTTGCTTGCCCACACGCGGGCGTTGGCCAGGAAGAAGCGCTGTGCTGGAGTGAAACCGTCAATCTTCTTGAGAGGCTCCACCTTCATGCGGTTCTCGAAGGCGCGGTAGGCGATGTTGAGGCCACCGTTGTCACTCACGTTCTCGCCCAGAGTCTTCAGGCCGTTGACCTTCACTCCAGGGAGTATTTCCTTCGAGCCAAACCAGTCGGCAATCACCTTTGTGCGCTGGTCATAGTTGGTCTTGTCCTCGGGGGTCCACCAGTTGGCGAGGTTTCCGTCCTTGTCAAAGAGGCAACCCTTGTCGTCAAATCCGTGAGTCATCTCGTGGCCGATAACCATGCCGATAGCACCGTAGTTGCTTGCATAGTCTGATTCTGGGTCAAAGAAAGGAGGTTGCAGGATGGCGGCAGGGAAGTTGATGCTGTTGAAGCGCGAGTTGTAGAATGCGTTCACGGTTTGTGGAGTGCATGCCATCACGGTCTTGTCAACGGGCTTGTGCCAATGCTTGCGCAGGTTTGCCTGGGTTGTCTCTTGCGAGATGCGGATGTAGTTCTCAACCAAATTCTCATTCTCGCGGATATCGATGTATTTCTCCATGTCCTGCCACTTGTCGGGATAGCCCACGTTGATGTGCATGGCGTGGAGTTTCTCGATGGCTTTAGCCTTTGTCTCTGGGCTCATCCAGGTGTTGTCCTTGAGGCGGTCCTCAAAGGCCTGCTGCAAGTCCTTCACCAGTTTCACCACGCGTTGCTTGCTGCTCTCGGGGAAGTATTTCTGTACATAGAGTTTGCCAATAGTCTCGCCCAGGCTACCGCTGATGAGGCCCACGGCGCGCTTCCAGCGAGGTTGCTGCTCCTGAACGCCCGAGATTTTCTTGCTGGCCTCGAAGGCGCGGTCACTGAAATCATCTGACAGGAATCCTGCGAATCCCTTGACGATGCTAAGCTCCATGAAAGCTTTCCAGTCGTCGATGCTGGCGTTAGCAAGCAAGTCTTCTACCACATGCACTGGCTCAAGCTGTACCACGTTCACGGTGTCTATGTCCTGTGGATATTTGATCACGTCGCGGTAGGTGGCCCAGTCAATACCCTTGAAATCGTTGAGAAGCTGATTCCATGTCATGATGTGGATGCGCTTGTAGGGGTCGCGTGATTCCACCTGGTCGAGCTGGGTGAGACCAATCTTGGTCTCGATGGCCCACTCGGCCTCCATCATGCGCTGAGCTTCCT
>CAMJZF010000081.1 GCA_946410125.1 uncultured Prevotellaceae bacterium
AAAATCAGATTAATCAGAAGAATCAGTTGTTTATAAACAATTTTAGCGCGTTAGCGCATTATTTTTGAAATAAATTTTAGCGAAGCTTTAATTTTAAGCTCCGTCAGGAGCGTCCCTAAAAAAGAAGAGAGGGGGCTGTCTATTTGTTTTTTATCGTGGGTAATCGTTTGAGAAAAAAAACTGCATCTACTGCCACAAGGCGACAAAAAAAGCACCCGTGTGGGTGCTTTAATTGTGCATTGTGCATTATGCATTGTGAATTATTTCACCTTGTTCTGGATAGTGCAAATCGAGACGCGGTTCCACTCGGGCTCGCTGAACATCTCGCTGATGCCGTTACCCTCGCTGCGGATGCGGCTACCCTTAATCTTATACTTGCCTGTGAGCAAGTCATAGACCGACTTGGCACGGGCGTTGGCAAGACGAATGTTGAGGTCCTCGGGACCATCCTTCGAGGCATATCCCTTGATGATGCAAGTAGCCTCGGGGTGATTCTTCAAGAAAATAGCCACGCGCTCCACGTTAGGCATTTGAGCAGCGCTTACCACGCTCTTGCCAATCTCGAAGTAAACGTTGGTCTCCAGGTTCTCGATGCTGTTGTCAATGACGTTGGTTTGAGTAACAACCTTTGGCTCACGCTTGTTGCACTCGTCAAGCTCTTGCTGCAGACGGTTGGCACGGGCATTGGCTGCATCGGCATCGTCCTGAGCATTCCTGAGCTGACCGCGCAGGTCGTTGATTTGTGCGTTGAGGGCGTCGAGGTCGCTCTGGGTGTAACGCATTGGGCACAGCGTCATGTAGTGCTGCCCGTTGTGGTTCTTGAAGTGGTAAGTGATACCAGCCTCAATCTCAACGGCGGCGGTGTTGGCGTTAAACACGGTGGTGTGCTGAGTGGCTCCACGGCCCAGGTACCACACCACGGCAGGCTTGAGCGACACGGTGAAGGCACGTGACTCGCCCACGTTCCAGTTAAGGTTAAGACCGGCCTTGGTGTACCATGAATTCTTGTCGGCAACCTCAATGGGCACATCGCCGGGAGTGACAATCTCACCGGTCTTGTAGGCATGCCACCAGCCGGCACCTGCCACTGCCTCGATGTCGAGAGTGCGGGGAACGCCCAGATAGCCCAGCAGCCAGTTGGTGAGGTTGATAGTACCAAAGGCACCAACGAGCTGATGGTCAACGATGGTCTTGCTGTGAGGACCCCATATCGAGGTGTGCTCGCCATAGGGCTTGTCCCACGAGGAGGTGTTGAACGACCACTCGCCTTCCACGCCTAATCCCAGGACCGAGGTAACCTGCTTGCGCAGCTCGATGCCACCAACGGGACGGGCGGCTTTCCAGAAAGCATAGTGCTGGAATGGCGACACGATACCGCCCTTCAATGTTACCGACAGATTGTCGGTGAATTTGCTACCTTCAACAGTAACCTGTGCCGAAGCCGCGCTCAACGACATGGCGGCAACGGCAAGTAATAAGAACTTTTTCATACTAATTTTAGATTAAAACATATACTCATTAATAAATATAATTCTTGAAGCCAAATTGCAAATTTATACATTAAATGCCACATTTAAAAATATTTAGCACCTTTTTTTCACTCAGCGGTCAAAATGCCCTTGATTTCGTCACACACATGAACGGCGGTGGTAAGCTCCTTCTTGAGATTGGACTGATGGTGAGTTCCCACAAGATAGAGCGGCAGTCCCAGCGGGAAAACCACAGCTAAGGCGGTGCCCACGGCCCGATAGTTGGTGGGATGATAGGTGAGCAGCTGGCGCACGATGGGGAAGTCCATAGCCTTGTTGAGCAACAGCTGGTTGTGGGAGTTGGACAGGTAATCGACCACGCTCTCAATCTCGGCCGAGAGCGTGCGCAGCGTGGCCTTGTCGTAGCCCTGTTGCAGATATTCCAGATAGGTCTGCCGCCCGGGGTACTTGGCGAGGAAGTCGAGGCAATGCTGCCTCAAGGCCGCTATCTTGTCGAGAGCCACCGCGGCATCGACCTCATCGATAATAACCTCCTTCAAGGTGAGGTGGCGCGTCTGGTGCATTCCCAGCAAGCGACGGAAGAAGTTGCGGTAGGCGTCGGCGTTGAACACCGCCGAGTCGTCGACGGCTTTCTTGGTCAAGAAAATGCCAAGCGGCAACAGCACCGCCGAGCTGAGCCACACGCCCTGCCATACCTGCCAACGGCCGTCGCGGGCAAGCTTGTAGCCCGAGTTATCGATAATGTAGTAGACGATGAACAGCAGCACCGAAATGACGATTGGCGTTCCCAGGCCGCCCTTGCGGATAATAGCCCCCAACGGCGCGCCAATGAAGAAGAAGATAAGGCATGCCAGCGAGAGGGTGAACTTCTTTTGCAACTCTATCTCATGACGGCGCTTGACGAAATTATCGTCCTCCATAGCGTAGCTCTTGAACTCCTGAGTCTGCTTTTCCATCTTGAGGCGGGAGATGGCGGCGCTGTAAAGCACGCGGCGCGACGCCTCGGGCATGGAGGCGACTAAGGAGTCGAAATTTACCGGCTTGGAGAGGCTAACCGGCTTCACGAGCTCAGGCTTGAGCCGCTTGCCGTCGTTATCGAAGCGGGTTGTGGGCACGCCCACAGTGGGCAGGGCACGCATCTCCTGCGCCACCATGTCGCCCACCGAGTCGACACGCGCCTGCACCGAGTCGATGGTGTGGCGCAGTTCCTTGATGTCCTTGCCAATGTATTGCTGCCGCATGGTCTCGTCGTCCATGCGCGTGAAGTTGTCGTTATAGGGGATAATAATCTCCTTGAACTTGAAAGCCTCGCGGCGATACATCTCGTTGCCCAGCTCATTGGTCATGGTGGTTCCTGTGGCAAGGTCCTCATACCAGTTGCCATGCTCGAGCGAGAGAATCAAGTGGGTCTTCTTGTCGTTCATCGACAGGCTTCCCGAGTCGGCAACGACAATGCGCGGATAGATTGATGATGATGACACGTCATAGATCAAGATGCCATAGAGCTTGTCGCTGTTGGGGTCTTTTTGCTTGACGTAGAGGTTGTAGCCCGGAATCTGGCTATAGATGGCACCCTCGGGGATGTCGAGAGTGGGCGACTTTTGGCGCATCGAGAAGAGCAGTGTCCACATCTTCACCTGCGACTGCGGCAGCACGTCGTTCTGGAAGAAGAACGCCGCCACGCTCACCAGTGCCACAAGCACCGTGAGCGGCTTCATCACCTTGATCAAGGAAATGCCCGACGACTTCATGGCGGTGAGCTCGAAATGCTCGCCCAGGTTGCCAAATGTCATGAGCGACGCCAGCAATATCGACAACGGCAGCGCCAGCGGCACCATCGACAGGGCGGCATAGAAGAACAGCTCGGCAATGAGGTCGACGCTCAACCCCTTGCCCACGAGCTCGTCGATATACTTCCACAGGAACTGCATTATCACGATAAAGAGACATATACAGAATGTCATCAGGAATAAAGGCAGGAATGTCTTTAACATGAAAACGTATAGTCGCTTTATCTTTAGCATCACGATGGAAGTTGAAAAGAATCGAAAAAAAACAGAGGATTACAAGAATTAAAGGGCAAACTCGCGGTCGTTGATAATGCGGCCGGGAAGGTTATATTTCTCGCACAGCTTGCGCCAATCCTTGCTGGCGATGTACTCCCTGATGACATGGGCGTGATCCATGTTGTGCATGTCGCTGCCAAGCATGTCGCACAGATTGTTCTGGATGAGCCACAGCGAAATGTCGCGCGCACTGTTGCCAAAATATCCGGCAAGCGAGAGAATGTTGACCTGGAACTTCACGCTGGCACTGTGCAGCGCCTTGTAGCGGTCCTTGCGGTCGTAATAGTAGCGGTAGCGCTCAGGATGGGCAAGAATGGGACGGTAGCCCTTGACCTGAAGCTCAAACATCATGTTGTCGATGCCTATAAGCTCCTGGACAAACGAGTTCTCGAGCAAGATGTGCTTGCCAGGCATGGGCAGCAGGTGCCCTGCCTCATATTCCTTGGTCCAGTACTCGTCGATGCGGTACTCGGCCGAGGCATAGATCTTGACGGGAAGGCCTTCTTCCTCAACGGCTTTCTTGAGCTCCTCGTAGGCGGCGGTGAGGGTCTCGGGTGTGTTTTCAAAGGTCTCGGCAGTGACATGCGAGGTGCAAATCACATGAGTGATGCCCATGTCAATCTCGGCACGCAGCATGTCGAGCGACTCTTCTACCGACTGTGAGCCATGGTCTACCCCTGGCAAGATGTGGCAGTGCATGTCGGTGTGATAGAACAGCTTAGCATCACTTTGCGGTTTTTTCTTGAATATGTTGAACATAGTATCTTTTTGTTCTGGTGTTTACACTTTAGCTTAAAATGATGACAAAGGTAGCACTTTTTCTTCACACAACGCTTATAGAATTATATTATTTATAAAAATAAACTATAATTAAGAGTTACATTTAGTCGCAATTCTTTCGTGATTAGAATCTTTTGAGTAATTTTGCCACGCAAAATAAAGCGAAACATCATGAAACGCTCAATTATAATTTCAATTTTGACATTCCTGGCAATAGTGCCCAATGCCATTGCCGGCGACGACAACAAGGTAAACCAGGAGTGGCAGCAGTGCATCCTCGCCGCAGTAGACGCATTCCCGCACAATGGGGGCTACTACACTGGCGCAAGGCCTAACGACACTTTCAAGAAAACCGCCTGGAAAGGTCTGCACCAGGCCTATAAGATGACTCTTGCCGACCCTCGTCCCGAAATTGACCTGCAACTGGCGCAACCTTCGTTCTGCTCAAGCGCTACCTACTGTGCCATGGTCAAAGCCCTGCTGCTGTGGGACAAAGACCACAAAATATCTCGTGAGGCTTGGCTTGACATGAAGCCGTTTGTGGGAATTGTCGACAACATGAACCCCAAAGGCTTCTTCCAGAGCGACGGACAAGGGTTTTGGGGCAGAATGAACGGCAACGGTCCGGCAATAGCAGTGCTGGTGCACGAACTCAAGGCGGGATTTAGCCTGCACGCTTTCCGGGGCGCAAAAACTGCCGAGTGCAAGGAGACACCCGACGAGCGTTACCTCAGTGATGACGAGTGGCGGGCACACCCCATCTGGCAACAGGCAAAGCCCGGCGATTTCATGAAGATATTCTGGAACCGCAGCGATGACAGCGGAGCCATCATTGGCGACAACGGCGTGAAAGGCGACCTACAGGAACACGGGCACAGCGTCATTTTCATGGGCATCGACGATGAGGGCTACGTCACCTACTGGAGCAGCAACGGCCCTGGAGAGAATCCTGCCGAGATGGGCTACAGCATGGGGCGCTGCGACAAGACCCGCATTCAGCGAGTGGTGTTTACACGCATCCTCAACCCTGAGCGCTTCGACAACGTGAAAAAGATGGCACCCAATAATGTCAATAAGTATATCTATGACCTAAACGGCAAGAAACACAGCACAACACGCGAACTCAAAAAACACACAGGAATAAAATGATTGAAAGAGATCCCAACCTAAAAGAATACAAGCAGTCGTTCTACCTCGCGGCAGGAGAATGTAACCCACAGGCCGAGATGCCGCTCACGCTGCTCATGAACCGAATAATAGAAGTGGCTACCAACCATGCCAACTCGTGGGGAGTGGGCTATGCACGCCTCATTCAGGACGGGCAAGGATGGGTGCTGTCGCGAGTCACAATCGAGATGGAGCGCTATCCTCGCGTTGATGAATGGTACTCGCTCACCACTTGGATCGAAGACTACAACCGCCACTTCTCGCAGCGCAACATGGAGATTGCCGACGGCGACGGCAATGTGATAGGCTACGTGCGCACAATATGGGTTGTCATCAACCTGAACACGCGCGAGAGCGTCGACATCTCCAAATTAGGGTACATAGCACGCAACGTCAGTCCACACCCCTGCCCCATCGAGCCACAGAGCCGGCTCAAGCCTTTTGAGCCCACACGCACCGAGAACTATCGATTCCGTTATGCCGACATCGACTTCAACGGTCATGTCAACACAGTGCGATATCTTGAGCACCTCGTCAACACGTTCCCCATGCAGTGGCACGCCGCCAACTTCATCAAGCGCATGGAAATTGCCTTTGTAAAAGAAGCCTATTACGACAGCGAGGCACAAATCCTAATCGACGACACCGACCCCATGAACGTGCGCCTCGACATCATCGCCGACGAAGTGCCAAGAGCCAAAGCTCGATTCTGCTTCCAAAAGCGATGAAATGAACTCCTTGGGGGGGACGATGTTCTCTTTTAGTTCTTTTCACGCCGACGGGGCGTCTATACTTGTTCCATCAATCGACAAAACGCGCTCGCGGACAGTTGGCATTTTGTCGGCATCGGTCTGCACGGTCATTGAGCACACGTTGTCGAACTGTTGTTCCAGCACCTTGAGGTCGCCGCTTTTCACGAGCTTCATCACGTCGTTCATGGCAAGGTAAGGAAATGTGAAACTGAGTGTTGCCTGCTCATGACACTCTAAAATTTCACCAGCCTCTATCGCCAGGCGGGCAGCCTCGCGATAGGCTACAATGAGCCCCGAGGTACCAAGCTTGATGCCACCAAAATAGCGCACCACAGCAATCACTACGTTGGTAAGGCCAAACGAATTGATTTGACCCAAGATAGGCTTGCCTGCCGTGCCACTGGGCTCGCCATTGTCGCTTGAGAGATATTCATCGCGCCCGGTCCCAATCATGTAGGCCCAGCAGCAGTGTCGCGCATCGTGATATTTGTTGGAGATTTGCTTTATGAGTGCCTTAGCTTCGTCGGCACTCTGAGCCGGCTGGGCAAATGCTATAAATTTGCTCATCTTCTCCTTATAGATGCCCTGCGACACCCCTTTCAATGTCTTGTAGAAATCGCTCATGTCGTTTCGTGGCTTGAATGTTGCTACAAAAATAGCAATAATTTCACATAATATCTATTTTTTGCTCGTGTTATTTCGGCTTTATTTTGTAACTTTGTGACCGATTTTAACGTCATTTTTATTACAAATAACTAATTATCAATAAATTCACTATATTCATTATGGCAACCTATTTTGAATGTAAAGTAAAATATGAGCGCACTCTTGAGACTGGTGCCCAGAAAACCGTTACTGAACCCTATCTTGTTGACGCCTTGTCATTCACCGAGGCCGAAGCTCGCATCACCGAGGAGATGATGCCATTTACTACCGGCGAATTTGCGGTTACGGCAGTAAAGAAGGTAAAATTTGACGACATTTTCTTCCACGAGGGTGGAGACCGCTGGTACAAGGTGAAAATCAACATGATAACCATCGACGAGAAAACCGCTGCCGAGAAGCGCACCGCAAGCCACTCGCTTGTACAAGCCAATGAGTTCAAGCAAGCTCTCGACATCTTCCTCGAGAACATGCGCGGCACGGCTTTTGACTACGAGATTGCCGCCATCGACGAAACCCCATTGATGGACGTGTTTGCCGCCAACCTCAGCGAAACTCTTGCCGACAAAGAAGCCAAATAAGAAAAGTAACATTCAGATGTCAACAATAGCACAAAACATAGAGCGCATTACAAGCCTGCTGCCCGATGACGTCAGACTCATTGCTGTGTCAAAATTCCATCCGGTTGAGAGGCTTCAAGAGGCATATAATGCAGGGCAACGCCTCTTTGGCGAGAACCGTGCGCAAGAGTTGGCAGCTAAAGCCCCACAGCTGCCCAAAGATATTGAATGGCATTTTATCGGGCATCTGCAGAAGAATAAAGTTCGCATGATAATGCCTTGGTCTTCAACCATACAGAGCATAGACTCTAAAGAGTTGCTTCAACTTGTCAACAAAGAAGCCGCAAGAATCGACAAGCACATTAATGTTCTACTTCAACTTCATGTGGCTAAAGAGCAGACAAAGAGTGGATTTGCAGTTGACGAAGTACTCAAAGAAGCTGAAGAAGGAGCATTTGACAACCTGAGCAATGTCACCATCTGTGGCGTGATGGCAATGGCAACTTTTACCCCCGACGCCAATCAGGTGTCGCAGGAGTTTGAACTGGTCCATAACACCTTTCTCACCTTGCGCGAAAATTACTTTGCAAGCAACAAGGCTTTCAAGGAAATTAGCATGGGCATGAGCGACGACTGGCCTATCGCCGTGGAGCACGGAGCAACCCTCGTGCGCATTGGCACCGACATCTTTGGCGCACGAGAATATTGAAAAGTTATAAAAAAACTTACATTTTGCCTCATTATTTTCAAAAAAACAGTTAACTTTACAAGATTTTTTCAGGCTAATTTAGCGTTTTTCAATATCATGCACTAAGAATATAAATATCAATACTATTAAAAACAATGGCACAACAAAAAAAACAATGGGTCGCTATCATCATGATGTTTTTCCTATTTGCGATGATAGCCTTCGTGACCAACCTTTGCAGCCCCATGGCTGTTATTGTTAAAAACCAATTTCACGCATCAAGTTTTGCCGCTCAATTAGGCAATGCTGCCAATTTTATAGCTTACCTTGTGATGGGAATCCCAAGCGGATTACTGCTCAAGAAGTTAGGCTATAAGAAAACCGCGCTTCTCGCCATCGCTATAGGAATGATTGGAGTCTTCATTCAATATATGAGCGGATGGGAAAGCATCGAGAGCTTCTGGGTTTATCTTTTGGGAGCTTTCATCGCCGGATTCTGCATGTGCATGCTCAACACCGTTGTTAATCCCATGCTCAACCTAATGGGAGGTGGCGGAAACAAGGGTAACCAGTTAGTACAGTTTGGCGGTGTGTGCAACTCAATGGCTGCTGTAGCCGTTACTATCATCATGGGAGCGCTCATCGCCGACGCAGCCCATGCCAAGATTGACGATGCCACACCAGCCCTCATGATTGCTTTAGGAATCTTTGCAGTAGCTTTCATCGTGTTGCTCTTCGCTAAAATCGAAGATCCCGAGGTGCAGGATGATAATGAGTCCAACAAGAAGCATGGTGAGAAATCATTATTGGCTGGGGTGTTTGGATACCGCCACTTTGTGCTTGGAATCCTCGCCATCTTCCTTTATATGGGTCTGGAAGTTGGACCTCCCACCTACATGCTTCAGTACCTCACTGCCGACACTCCCAAAATGATTTCTGACAAAGAGGATGTTCTCGACGACATTGATGAAAAATCGGCCGAGGAGATAGCTGTTGACTTCCACGAGCTGTCTGATATTTATGAAGAAATCATGGAAAAAAAGCAAGAGGTCTATCCAGCAACTGCCCAAGGAAAAAAAGACTCACTTGCTGTCACCGACCTCGAAAACGATATCAAGAAGACAGTCGAGCAAATCAAGCAGAAAAAACTCACTAAGGAAATTATTCACGAGAGCGAGCCTGGCCTAATGATGACCGCCACCATTGCCGGCGGCATTGTAGCGATATATTGGTTCTTGATGCTTATTGGGCGACTCATTGGCGGCATGATTGGTGCTAAAATCAGCAGCCGCACTCAAGTCACCGTGTGCGCAACAATGTCAATAATTCTTATATTACTGGGCATGTTCCTACCTAAGGACATTACGTTCCAGATGCCAGGCATCGACTGGGACGACATGGAGATACTGTGGGGAGAAACGCCCATCAGTGTATTGTTCTTCATCTTAGTGGGCCTGTTCACATCGGTAATGTGGGGAGGCATCTTCAACATGGCCGTTGAGGGCTTAGGCAAATACACCAGCGTGGCATCAGGTCTATTCATGACCATGGTGTTTGGTGGAGCCCTACTGGTTCCATTGCAAGGCTGGACTGCCGACATATTCCAGTCCTATATCCTAAGCTTCATCATCCCACTGGCATGTGCTGCCTATATTCTATTCTACGCCCTCGTTGGCAGCCGCATCTCAAAAAAGGCCAAGGCCGTTATCGACGAATAAAGCTTATTAAAAAAACAAACAACCCTCGAAAAGCCGTCAACATCAAGACGGCTTTTCTTTTTAAAAGAACTTTTTTTGAAAAAATGATTCTTTTATTTGTCTTTATGATTTATTAATACTATCTTTGTACATTAATATAATATATAACTAAAATAGAAATCTTATTATGGTTGATGACATTTTGATGACACGCGCGGCCAACAACATCCGCATCCTTGCTGCAGCGATGGTCGAGAACGCCAAATCGGGGCATCCCGGTGGCTCGATGGGTGGAGCCGATTTTGCCAATGTGCTGTATAGCTCTTTTCTGGTTCACGACCCCGATGACCCATGCTGGTTCTCTCGCGACCGATTCTTCCTCGACCCAGGTCACATGTCACCAATGCTTTACGCCACCCTCTTCATGACCGGCAAATACAGCATTGACGACATCAAGGCTTTCCGCTCATGGGGAAGCATTACGCCCGGACACCCCGAACTTGACGTTAAGCATGGAGTTGAGAACACCAGCGGGCCACTTGGTCAAGGTCACGTAATGGCCGTGGGCTGTGCCATAGCCGAGCGATTTGTCGCAACTCATTTCAGTGAAGTTTTTGCCCACAAGACCTACGCATTCATCAGCGACGGCGGCGTTCAAGAGGGAATCTCGCAAGAAGCCGGACGCCTGGCTGGAGTGCTCGGGCTGAGCAACCTAATCATGTTCTACGACAGCAACTCGGTGCAACTTTCTACAATGTGCAACGCTGTAAGCAACGAAGACACGGCAATGAAATATCGCGCATGGAACTGGAATGTCATCGAGATTGACGGCACCAACCCTACCGCTATAGCGCAGGCGCTTGACCAAGCCCAGCAAGAAACCGAGCGCCCCACCCTAATCATTGGCAAGACAATTATGGGACGCGGCTGCGTGACCGAAGACGGGAAGAACTTTGAGGGACAGTGCAGTACTCACGGCAACCCTCTAAGCAAGTCGGGAGCAAGCTTTGAGAAAACCATCGAGAACCTTGGTGGAGATACCTCCAATCCCTGGCAAGTATTCCCCGAAGTTGCCGAGCTGTATAGCACACGCGCA
The DNA here is from genome assembly GCA_946410125.1 of uncultured Prevotellaceae bacterium. Classification (GTDB taxonomy): domain Bacteria; phylum Bacteroidota; class Bacteroidia; order Bacteroidales; family Muribaculaceae; genus Sodaliphilus. The sequence goes on from CAMJZF010000081.1 coordinate 10,960, forward strand.
AAACAGTTGCGCGACATTGTCGCCCAGCGCAAAGCCAAAGAACAGGCTTGGCGCGATGCCAACCCCGAAAAAGCCGCACAACTCGACAACTATATTAATGGAAAAATTGATGCCATCGACTATGCAGCCATCGAGCACAAGCCCAATCTGGCAACAAGAGCCGCCAGCGCCAATGTGCTTGGAGCTTTGGCACAAGGCGTGGGCAACATGATTGTGTCGAGTGCCGACCTCGCCAACAGCGACAAGACCGATGGCTTCCTAAAGAAGACCAAGGCCTTCACCAAAGGCGACTTTGAAGGAGCTTTCCTGCAGGCTGGCGTGAGCGAGCTCGCCATGACTGCCCTCATCAACGGCATTGCGTTGCACGGAGGACTCGTTGCCGCCTGTGGAACATTCTTTGTTTTCAGCGACTACATGAAGCCTGCAGTACGCCTCTCGGCACTGATGGAACTTCCCGTGAAATTCATCTGGACCCACGACGCGTTCCGAGTGGGAGAAGATGGTCCCACACACGAGCCCGTAGAGCAGGAAGCGCAAATCCGACTCATGGAGGAGCTTAAGAACCACAGCGGACGCAACAGCTTGCTGGTGCTGCGTCCTGCCGACAGCGCCGAGACTTCAGTAGCATGGAAGATGGCGATGGAAAACACCCTCACCCCCACCGCACTGATTCTCTCTCGCCAGAACATCAACGACCTGCCATCGCAGCATGGCGATGACTATGCCGCACGATATAACGATGCTCTGCAAGCTTCCAAGGGAGCATACATTATATATAAAGACGACAAACCCGAAATAGTGCTTGTTGGTAATGGCTCGGAGGTGGCTACTCTTGTTGAGGCTACACAAATCATCAAATCTCAGCAGGAATTCAATGTGCAGATTGTGTCTATACCATCTATAGGGCTTTTCAAGAATCAGCCAAAAGAGTACCAAAACGAGATAATACCACCCGAACTGCCCGCTTTTGGGCTCACGGCAGGACTGCCTTCTACCCTACACAGTGTCGTGAATGGAGGCACTGTTTTCGGTCTCGATCATTTTGGAGCCTCGGCACCCTACAAGGTTTTGGACGAAAAATTTGGATTTTCACCACAAAATATCGCCTTAAAAGTGCTCGAAACTCTAAAAAATGCGAAAAAATAGCACTTTTTTAAAGTTTTTTTTCGCAAAACTATTAATATTCAAAAAAAAAGCTATATATTTGCACAATGTTTTGATAAGG
>CAMJZF010000082.1 GCA_946410125.1 uncultured Prevotellaceae bacterium
GTATCTTTGGTGCCTACATGGTGGCTCTTGCCATGGGCTTCATGCCCGACCAGGCAGGTGCTATCGCCATCATTGGTGGTGCCGACGGTCCTACCGCTATCTTCCTGTCGTCGAAACTTGCGCCCAACCTGATGGGAGCTATCGCAGTGTCGGCTTATAGTTACATGGCCCTTGTGCCAGTGATTCAGCCGCCTATCATGCGACTGCTCACCACCAAGAAGGAGCGCCTCATCCGCATGAAGCCAGCCCGCAAGGTGTCGCAGACCGAGAAGATTATCTTCCCCATCGTGGGCTTGATTCTCACTTGCTTCTTTGTTCCAAGTGGTCTGCCTCTGTTAGGCATGCTGTTCTTCGGTAACCTGCTGCGCGAGAGTGGCGTGACTACCCGCCTTGCCAAGACCGCAAGCAATGCCATGACCGATATGGTTACCATCATCCTGGGTATGACCGTTGGTGCTTCGACTCAGGCTTCGGAGTTCCTCACTGCCGACACCGTCAAGATTTTCGCTCTTGGCTTCATGGCGTTCATCATCGCCACCACATCGGGTGTCCTCTTTGTGAAGATCTTCAACCTCATCCTGCCCAAGCACAAGAAGTTGAATCCATTGATTGGTAATGCGGGTGTGAGTGCCGTTCCAATGGCTGCACGCATCAGCAACGACCAGGGCCTCAAGGCCGACCCAAGCAACTACCTGCTCATGCACGCCATGGGTCCAAACGTTGCAGGCGTTATCGGTTCGGCAGTTGCCGCCGGTGTGCTGCTCGGCTTCCTCGGTTAATAACACAATCCCTATAATATAATAAGGTGTACTCTATGACGGGTACACCTTATTTTTCAATCATAACAGATTATAATCATCCATTATAAGTCTGGTAACAATTCTTGAGCCCAAGAGCTCACTTGTGCAACATAAGTCTTTACTACTTGACCTTTTGTCATTCTGAATTGCAAAGAGGCATCAGCACCATCAACCGAGTTGTCATATATATACAATCGGTCCACAAGCGAAGAAATAATTTTGCAATTGGCTATGGACTTGTAATAACGAGATATAATCTTGCTGATAGGGACATCATGCCCACCCTGCATAACTCGCTTGGCTATGCGAGAAGCGTTGATTGACGGATGATTGGTTGAAATGTAAAAAATACGAATAAAAAAACCAGCCTTTTTGGCCCGGATAATAAAATCGACTTTCTCGGGCGAGGACATCACAGTCTCAAAAACAAAACTAGTCCTTTCGGCAAGACACCGTTCACGCAGCTGCTCGCTATACTTTGCTGCTTTATAAACAGCTTCTTGTGAATTCCAGTCGCCAAATATCTCTTGAGCTATTTCATCGGGATTTATATATAACGTTCCTTCGGTCCATTCATGATGCAATAATTTCTTGGTAACAGATGTCTTGCCCGAGCCATTTGGTCCGGCAACTACTATCATTTCAGGTTTGCGCTCTTTAGTTAGCATCACAAGCAGCTTTAATTTTATCTCCCCACTGCAATTGCTTTTGCTCTATGTCACGACGCATCTGAGACAAGAAGTTCTGAGTTGCGGCATCATTCTTCTCGCGAGCCTCCTCAGCCACCTCTTTCATGAGCTGGGCAAGCATCTCGTCACTGGGTTCTTCGCCAGAGCTAAACCTATATGAATTCATTTCACTTTCACTCATGCCAATTAAGATTATTCATTATTCAAATGCAAATTTAAAAAAAAAATATTAATCCATCATTCATTTGCTAAAAAAAGTATTATTAAAGCACATGAACACACTGCACCATTTCCCATTGATGAGTAGCAAATTGTCATTTGTGCTATAACGAACAAGGTAATCTTTATAGCATTATTGGCATGATTTTTGCTAATAATTGTTATATCAAAATATTATGAGTTATGAACGTGATAGTTGAATACTTGTCGGGGCCGGTGCTGGGGGCGGTGATTGGGTATATCACTAATGACATAGCCATCAGGATGCTGTTTAGGCCGAGGAAGGCGAAGTACATAGGTGGCATACATGTGCCGTTCACTCCTGGCATTATCCCTAAGGAGAAAGACCGCATTGCCGGGGCAATAGGTAATGCCATCAGCGAGAACCTGATGAACAAGGAAGTGCTGGAGCGCACTCTGCTCAGCGATGAGATGCTTGGTAAAATAAGGCAAGCCGTCGACGATTTTTTCATGACTCAACTTCACAATGATGAGACACTTGAGCAGTTTGCCGCTCATTATCTAACTAATGAAGAAATCAGCGCGATGCGTGAGAGCACATGCGACGACCTGTCGAAGCTCATCACCGCTAAGCTGCGCGACCGTGCCATTGGTGCCACAATTGCCCATGCCGCCACTCAGCACGTAATTGACAAGACACGTTCAAGCGTAGCAGGAAAGCTCCATGCCGAACGGCTCATCGAAGCGGTGTCGTCGCCCATTGAGAGCAAACTCGCACAACACATCAACGAGGTTCTTCGCGACCAAGCACCTGTAATGGCGACCAAGCTCGTTGAAACCGAGGCCGACAAACTCCTGTCGATGCCCATGCGTGAACTTTTCAAGGGTCACGAGCAGCAGATCGAGCAGACGCGCGAGGGCATTGTGAGCGTTTATCGCACCATCATCAGCGACCACCTGCCCCGCATCCTTGAAGGCCTGAACATCAGCGCAATAGTAGAAGACCGCATCAAGGAGATGGACATGGCCGAGGCCGAGCAAATCATCCTCACCGTGATGAACAAGGAGTTGCGGGCCATAGTGTGGCTCGGTGCCCTGCTCGGTGCCATTATGGGAACCATAATGACGCTTATCAATTAGGGAATCAAGTAACGACAGGGACAACTTCGAGCCTTAGACTATTCCATTCATCATTGCATAGAAGCTCAGACCCGACACACTCTTGATGCCAAGCTTGGATGTGAGGTTCTTGCGGTGAGTAAGTACTGTATTGATACTTATGTTAAGTTCGTTAGCTATTTCCTTATTAATGTAGCCCATAGCAATAAGTCGCAACACCTCTATTTCACGTGCCGAGAGCATCGAACTTGAACGATCTTCTTTTTTGTCGGCCTCAAGGATGGCATTCAGATCACTTATCATCTGGCTATCACCTACTGTAACATCCAGGGTCTTCATGTCATCAACAACAATATTGGAATTGACCAAAATCACGGTTTTTGCCTTGCGAGGAAGAAAGAATCCAAGATTGGCAACCAACGTAACCTGGTCAATAAAGAAGATATCGGGCTCGGCACTGCTATTAAACATGGCAAAGAAGTTTTCATTGCCAATGTGAGCATCAATGTCAAACGACTCACACAACAACTGCCAGAGGCCCTTAGCCTCAAGCGTGTTATGTGTCAATATGATAGCCTTAACATCACTCATTGCCAACAGTAAGAGCCTGAGAAATGGGCCGCAAGATGCGATTGCGGATGCGATTGTTTTGTTTAATATCCTTCTTTAGCGACAACACTGCCACAACAACCGCATAGCCAAGGTTGTGGTCATAATCACCCTTAAGGTGAACAATTAGCATATTGATAAGGTCGTCAATCTTATCTTCGATAGCATCGTTAGGAATATCCTCAATATTAACTTCAAGCGCAGTATTGGGCTGGGTTTCCTGAGCCTTGCTGCACACCTGCGGGAACCAGTGTTCACGGTCGTGAGAGATGCGCTGAGAAAGCTCCGTTTTCACCTCTTCAAAGAACTGGCGCATGAGCACCAGGTTATTGTTGTGAGATGGAGCCTTACCAATCAAGAACGCAAAATGTCGCTCAATATTAGGCAAAACATTCCTCTCGTAATAGTCGTTGGTCTTGCTCAGGTAGTCGACTATCTCGGTTGCGCTGAATTTAGCCAGAGCCTCCTGAGGAAAATAATTCTCATTGATGAACGTGTTGAGAATCGCCGTAAAAAAATTCACATCGATATTGTGCTCGGCACAAGAGTCGGAAACTGTGGCGTCGCCAACTCCCAGTGCAATGCCAAAACGGTCAAGAACAGTAATAGTAGAAGGGTCGTGAAGAATCACTTCACTTAATTTAGAGTCACGATTGATAAGTGCCATGATGTTAGATTATTTTAATAGAAGATGTAACCAGATGCTGGGCGGGTATGTCATGAGGCTCAACGGGCAAGGGTTCGCTCACAAGCTGGCAATCAAAGCACACAGCAATAGTCACAGCATGAGTTTGTGACAAGAAACGGTCGTAATAGCCCTTGCCACGACCACAGCGGTTACAGTTATGGTCAAAAGCGACTCCCGGTACGATAACCAAATCAAGAATGCTTGGGTCAACCACCTCTCCGGTCGCCGGCTCCATGATATTGAAGCTCCCTTGCTTTAGCGTGCCAGGCTCGTACTTGATTACCTCTATATCGTCACCACTCACACGAGGCAGATACACGTTTTTCGTCTGAGCCCAGTGTTCTATCACATTGTGGGTAGGCAGTTCGTCGGGCAAAGACGAAAAGAGCATCACATTTCGGCTTTTTTTGAAAAAGCCAGTCGTTTCAATATAACCAAACACGGCTTCCGATTCCCGCAACTTCTGTTCCTCGCTGAGTTGCTTAACCTGAGCCTTGATGCACTTGCGAAGTTCTTTCTTGTCCATTAAATCAATAGTTTGTTATTGGGAAAGCTGCCTTGTGCTTGTTAAGAGCCTTGAGAGCAGTCTCAATGGTCTTGTCGCTGCGGTTAACAATGGGATAGTAGGCACTCTGCCCAAAGATGTCGCGCGCAATCAATGCCTTGAGAAGACTGGTGAGCAGGTCTTGCGACTGGTGAATGTAATACCAGCGCGCAGGCACCCCCTTGCCGGCAGCGTAATTCACAAAATCGTTAAGAATGTCATCATTGGCAGGCAGGTTGCGCAACAACTGCTTGTAGTCGCCCATTTTGCTCAGGGAAGCACGATGCTCAGTAACATACTTGAGAGAATACTCTTGAATAAGTCCAGCCCCCAGCACTGCGGCATAGTAAGATGAATAACCGGTAGTATCGCGTGGAACGAAGATGTCGGGAATGATACCGCCACCGCCATAAACCTTGCGACCTGTAGTAGTTTCAAAAATCTTCGATCTGTCAATCTTAATACTGTCCTTGCTGTAAAGCTCACCGTTGCTATATCGGTCAAGAATGTCCTTTTGATAGGCACTCTCACCATGGTCGTAAGGCTTCTGGATGCAACGCCCCGAAGGAGTGTAATACTTGGCGATGGTAAGACGTATGGCACTCTTGTCGGGCAAGTCAAACTGCTTTTGTACCAATCCTTTACCAAAAGAACGACACCCAATAATCAGTCCGCGGTCATTGTCCTGAATGGCACCTGCAAAAATCTCGCTTGCGCTTGCCGAGAACTCGTCGATAAGAACTACAAGCTCCTCGTCCTGGAACTGACCACGACCATCGCTATAGGCGGTGGTCTCATCACGACGATACCGCCCCTTAGTACTGACAATAAGCCTATTGGCAGGCAAGAACTCGTTAACCATAAGAATTGCTATCTCAAGATAACCGCCACCATTGCCACGCAAGTCAACCATGAAACGCTTGGCCCCTTCATTCTTAAGAGAATTGAGGGCATTGACAAACTCGTTGTAAGTGTTGCGCCCAAACTGCGACACCTTGACATATCCCGTAGTCTTATCAATCATGTAACCGGCATCAACCGAGTTCATGGGAATATCGCCTCGCGTGATGACAAACGACAGCAACTTGCCATTTCCCTCACGGGAGATACCCACCTTAACCTTGGTGCCCTTAGTGCCACGCAATTTTTCACGCACCTGGTTGGCATCAACTTGAGAGCCCACATAGCTGCTATCCTCTATCGTTACAATCTTGTCACCTGCCATGAGCCCGGCACGGTCACTTGGGCCACCGGGAATCACCTCCAGCACAACGATAGTGTCGTTCATAAGCTGGAAAGACACTCCAATGCCCGAGAAGCTGCCATTGAGCTCCTCCTGAGCGGCAACAAGCTCCTTAGCCGTGAGGTAAGAGCTGTGCGGGTCGAGATTAGCGAGAATCGCGGGAATCGACATTTCTATCAAGTCGCTTGTCTTGATGCTGTCATCAACATATTCCTGCGAGATGAGATTCAAGATAGTATTTAGCTTGCGGTCGCTTTGTGACGAGTATTTTCCATTAGAGAACGGATTGCCCATGAAAATGCCCAACATGATACCCGCTATTACCGAGATGGCAATAACCAAAGGATACCAAGCAGTATAGTCTCGTCTGTTATTCATTCTTGTGAGAACGGTTAATAAATCAATACATCTTATTTCATATCTAACTGGCAACATTCAATGCCTGCGCGCTTGAGCAGGTCGATGCCATCGGTCAAACGGTAAATCTCATTGAAGACCACCCGCTTGATTCCTGACTGAATAATGAGCTTAGCACACTCGATGCACGGCGACGACGTTACATACAGCGTGGCACCGCTGCTGCTGTTGCCGCTCTGCGCAACTTTAGTGATGGCGTTGGCCTCGGCATGAAGGACATAAACCTTAGAATGGTTGTTCTCGTCTTCACACACGTTCTCAAAGCCCACCGGTGTGCCGTTGTAGCCGTCGCTGATTATCATCTTGTCCTTCACAAGCAGGGCTCCCACCTTGCGCCTCTTGCAGTAAGAGTTCTCGGCCCAAACCTGTGCCATCCTTAAATAACGGGAGTCAAGCAGCTCTTGTTTTTCCATTCTACAAATTATATAAAAAACTGAAAATCATAATTTTGACTATATATCATTGTGACTGTAATGACATTTAAGTCAAAAACAACTACAAAGATAACTAATTTATATTATTATAAACCATAAAAATGGAAATAAAAAATGTTATTTTATCAAGATAATTTTAGAAGAAATAAGACACAAACAAGCGCCCCCTGCAGGGGACGCTTGTTGCCGGTGGTGCTTTAAAATCACAACTATGCTACTGTGAAGATTTATAACTTCATTTTTAATAGCCAAAGATTTCCTCAAGTGTTACGCGCCTGACTGGGGCAATCTTCTGGAGTCGATCCATGTCGAGTTCCTTTTCATCACCAAGGATGAGGTAACGGTAAGGCTTGCCCGCCATGTTCTCTTTCTCAAAGTCGACGATGTCGTAGAGATAGAGCTTGGGCAGTTCTTCATAAACCTTAGAGTAGATGTCGAAGTCGATGCCCCGATCTTGAGCCGCCAGGTAGCTTTGCAGCACGCCAAATCGCGTGGTGCGACGGCTGGCGAGCTTCTTCATGAGCGACTCCTTGGCGAGATTAAAGGCGGCGTCGCTCTGAGGGATGTTGGCAATGAGCTTGTTGAACTCGTCGACGCAGTCCATCATCTTGTCGTTCTGTGTGATGATGTAGGTGTAAGCATCCTCTTTATGCCCCAGGCGATAAGGCTGGTTATAGACGGCGGCAGCCGAGTAGGCCAGTCCGCGAGCCTCGCGCAGCTCCTGGAACACGATGCCGTTCATGCCCGTGCCAAAGTACTCGTTGAAGAGACTGATGACAGCGGCATGCGAGGAATCCCAGTCGCGCTCACTGTTGTTATACTGCACCATGTAGATGTTCTTGGCCTCATAGGGGGCTAGCAGAATCTCGGTCTCGGGAGTTGGTTGCTCCATGTAGTCCATGCCAAAAGGCACGTCAAGAAGATTCTTCGGGGTCTTGTGGAGCTTTGAGATGCTTGCCGAGAAGTCTTTCTCGCTCATGGGTCCAAAATATAGCACCGTGTGCTGCATGTCGCCAAGGTTCCTCACCAGTTCCAGCAACTCGGCAGGATTAGTGTCGCGAAGCTGTTGCTCGCTAAGGATATTGGTGTAAGAGTTGTTGGGGCCAAACTGCCCATACGCCATGAGACGCGCAAAGCACTGCTCCTGATTGGTCTTGGCATCGGCGCGAGCCTTGAGAATCAAATCTACCAGGCGGTTGTAGGCCTCGGTATCGACAGCGGCATTCTTCATCAAGTCGTCGACAAGTGCCACAGCCTGAGGCATGTTCTCGTTAAGACCGGTGATGGTGATATAAGTGTAATTGTCGGTTGTTGAGGCATCGAAGTGGCAAGCGAGCCTGTACATGCGTTGCTTGAATTGCTGTGGAGTGAGTGTTTTAGTACCCAGATAGTTGAGATAGTTGAACGCCAAGTCATAACGCAAGTCGGCGGTGCTGCCAAAGTCATATTTATAGACGAGGTGAAACAGGTCGTCGTCGGTGTTTTGCTTATAGAGCAAAGGAAGACCAGCCTTAGTCTCCGAGACGTTCATGTCTTTATCGAAATCCACGAAACGTGGCTGAATAGGTTCAACAGTCTCGGCCATGAGGTTCTTGACAAAGTCGCTCTGCTTGTCGCGGTTGGTGGGAATAGGAGTAATTTCGGGTTTCTCGATTTTCTTTACAGAATTGTCGATGCCCAAGCGCTTATAGACGCACACATAATTGCTAAGCAGGTGGCGGTTGGCAAAATCTACAATCTGTTGTTTGGTCATGTGGCTCATGCGGTCGAGTTGTTCCACCACTTGCTTCCACTCAATGCCGTTGATAAAGGCATTAACCAGGTATCTTGCACGCGCACCATTGCTGTTCAAGCCCCTCAAGTACTGGAGTTTGGTATTGTTGACCACGCTGGTGAGCAGGTCGTCGTCGAAGTCGCCCATGCGCAACTTCTCAATCTCACCAAGCATCAGGTCTCGAACCTGCTCGAGCGACTGTCCTTCGTTGGGATATCCCATGAGCATGAGTAGCGAGTAGTCGGCCATCTCATCAGCATAAGTGTCGGCGCCCATTAGTTTTTGTGGCTGATTAAGGTTGAGGTCCATCAGACCTGCGGTGCCGTTGCTGAGCATCTGCGAGATTACCTCGATGGTGTCGTTTTGCAGCGAGGCACCACCCTCGAAGCGCCATGCCAAAGTCACAAACTCGGCCTCTTGTCCCAGCACAGTGGTGTCGACAGGAGCTGTAAATGGCTTGAGAGGAGCGAACTCAGGCCGCGAAAAGCTGTTGTTAGGCTGCCAGTCGCCAAAGTACTTGTCGAGCGTGGCAATCACCTTCTCGGGGTCAAAGTCGCCAGCCATACAGATGGCAATGTTGTTAGGGCAGTAGTAGTTGTTGTAGTAGTTCTTGATGTTGGTGATTGATGGATTCTTGAGGTGTTCTTGGGTACCGATGGTGGTCTGGGTGCCATAGGGGTGCCCGGGGAATGCCTTGGCATAGAGGGCTTCCTCGAGTTTCCACATATCCTTCGCCATACCAATGTTCTTCTCCTCATACACAGCCTCGAGCTCAGTGTGGAAGCCGCGTATCACCATGTTGCGGAAGCGGTCGCTCTGGATGCGAGCCCAGCGGTCAACCTCATTGCTGGGGATGTCCTCGGTATAGCAAGTAACGTCGGTGCTGGTATACGCATTGGTTCCAATGCCACCAATCCCTGCCATTAACTTGTCGTACTCGTTAGGAATATTGTACTGAGCTGCAATCTGCGACACACTGTCAATCTCGTGATAAAGCTGCTTGCGCTTTGCGGGATCGGTCACCTTGCGATACTGCTCGTAACGAGCTTCAATCTCGTCGAGATAAGGAGCCTCTTTCTTGGCATCGCTGGTACCAAACTGCTTTGTACCTTTAAACATGAGATGCTCCAGATAATGAGCAAGCCCGGTGGTTTCTGCAGGATCGTTACGCGAGCCGGTGCGCACGGCGATGTGAGCCGCGATGCGAGGCGACTCGTTGTTCACACTAAGAAACACCTTCATGCCATTACGCAGCGTGTAACACTGCGTGTGCATGGGGTCTCCTTCATAGGTCACAGGTTTAGGCACTTGCGCCTGAATTGTGACCGCCGCAGCTGCTATCAATAGCAGCGTAAAAGATCTTTTAAATTTGTTCATAGAAATATAATTAATAATTATTAATTGTGTATTATTTGATAGAATCCTGCTCGTGCAGCCATTGCAGGAAAGGTTTCAGGCACACATTGGACGGCTCGGCAGTGCGCACCCGCAACGAGATGTGTTCACCCATTCCTCCAAGTGATTCAAATTGATAATCGGGGTTGTTGTCGTAATTGCCGGGAGGAGGATTCTTGCCTTCAAAGAGTGCGATGCCCTCGGCAGTCATCGCCTCCAGCTTGAGAAGCCATGGTCGCACATCGGCATAGAACAGACGGTCGCTCTCACTGCCCGAGTCCTTCATCTCCATTATCACCTTGCAAGCATCATTAACCTCTCGCCACTCGTTGAGCAATGCACTGTGGCTTGGATGGTTACGGGCAATCGACACATGATAGCGGTCGATCTTGTATCCAAGAGCATCATTGTCGTAGTAACGAAGATAAGGGGCAATTTTCCTGAAAGCCCCTGCCCTACTCTTGCCCACGACAGCAGGAATTGCAGCAAGCCAATTCCAATAATAATCAAAACCTGTGTTATTCCAGGCATAGTCGGCAACCCCAAAGAGGGCTATCTTAGACAATTCACCTTGTTGCATGGGATTAATAATCAACGACTGTGCACCATGAAGAGTCTTCTCCAAGTGTGACAGGTTGTCGATGTGAGTTTCATCACGGAAATTGGAGTACATGTCCATCACAAAAAGCTTGGTGTGGTCTTCGTCGTTGCAAGGATAATTCCACCACCAGCTCACCTCGCGTC
>CAMJZF010000083.1 GCA_946410125.1 uncultured Prevotellaceae bacterium
TATGGCACAAAATCAAACTCAAGCACCTGCTCAGCCACAGCTCGGGAGTTCCCGATGCCCGTCCCCGTGGCGACCGCAACTTCATGCTCACCGCCACCGACGAGCAGAGCGTGCAGTACATGAAAGACCTGAAAGAGCTGCACTTCGAGCCAGGCACCGCTTATGAGTACATCAATCCCACATTCGACCTGTTCTACCTCCTCGTGGAGATGAAGACTGGGATGAAGTTTGTCGATTTCCAGAAGAAATACATCTTTGACAAAGCAGGAATGACAAATGTGCAGTATTTCACTCCCGAGGCTAAGATTGCACACATGGCTCACGGTTATATTGTAAATGAAGATGCCGAAGTGAGCGGCAGTGACAGTGACTATGCCAAGAAACGCGAGAAGGTGGATAACGACTACGTTGACGGCAAGGGCGTGCACTGGGCTGAGTGCGACTACGGAGAAGAGACTTTCTTTGCCACCAAGGCCGACGGTGGCATCTACACCACCACTCACGATTTCCTCAAGTGGGAGAATGCCCTGCGCCGCAACATCCTGGTGAAAAAAAGCTCAAAGCGCAAAGCCTACACATGCCACACATTGGTCACCGGCAGCAAGTGGAGCGGATATCAGAACCGCGACAACACATGGTACGGCTATGGCTGGTTTATCGATAAGACACCAGGCCGTGAGATAAAGATTTACCACACTGGCGACAACGGCGGTTTCCAGGCCTATGCGGCAAAATATGAGCGTAGCCGCGTTAACGTAATCATGCTTGAGAACCAGAATACCGTCGATCGTTGGACCCTGCAGCTCACTATCGAAAAGATATTACGCGAGGAAGGTGTTCTCCGTTAATTAATCCTTTAGTTAACAACTCATTTAAAAATATCATCTATATTATGGAAAACAAGAATTTAAACAGGCGAGAATTCCTAAAAAGGGCGGGATTGGTAACTGGCGGAGCCATGGCGATGCTGGCACTTGACCCGTTCTCGGCCCTTGCCCAGGACAATGACAACATGCAACCCGGCGAAAACAAAATGACCTACCGCACCCAGCACGGCACAGGCGAGAAGATTTCGCTGTTAGGATTTGGCATGATGCGCCTTCCTCGCGACAACCAGGAACTGGTAAATCAACTCATTGATTATGCCATCGCTCATGGAGTCAACTATTTCGACACCGCTCCAATATATGGCCGTGGCATGAACGAGGAAATTGTGGGCAATGCCCTTAGCCGCCATCCCCGCGACAAATACTATGTAGCCACCAAGATGTCGAACTATGACGAGAAGCTCTGGAACTTAGAAGAGGCCAAGAAGATGTATGAAAACTCATTTAAAAAGCTAAGGGTTGACCACATCGACTACTATCTGCTTCACGGCGTGGGAGGAGGAGGAATGGAGAATCTCAAGAAGCGCTTCATCGACAACGGTCTGCTCGATTTTCTCGTTAAAGAACGCGAGGCTGGGCGCATTGGTCACCTGGGCTTCTCCTATCATGGTGATGTGGCTGTCTTTGACTGGTTAGTCGACCACAACGACGACTACCATTGGGACTTTGTACAAATTCAGATGAATTTCCTCGACTGGCGACACGCCTCACTCAACAAGAGTGGACGCAAGCAAGATGCCGATGCCGAGTATCTTTACAACAAACTCGCCAAGGCAGGAATCCAAGCAGTGGTAATGGAGCCTTTCAGAGGTGGAGCTTTCTCTAAAATGCCACAAGACTGCATTGACCAACTCAAAGCCATGCGACCCGGCGACACTGTTGCGCAATGGGCATTCCGATGGGTGAGTTCGCATCCCAACATTCTCACTACCCTGAGTGGCATGAACGTAATGGAACACTTGGTAGAGAACGTAGCCACCCATTCCCCACTTGAGCCATGCACAGCTGCCGAGAACGACCTGCTTGAGAAGGTTGCCGATGCCATGGCCGGCATACCCACCGTTCCATGCACCACGTGTGCCTACTGCATGCCTTGTCCATTTGGCGTAGACATTCCCGGCAACTTCTCATTTTACAACGATGCCATAAACAGCAAGTTGCTTCCATTGCCCGAAAAGTCCAGTCCCGATTACAGCAGCAAGCAGAAGCTCTTTGCCGACCAGTATCTCAAGCACTTTGCCGCCGAGGCACGCGCCAACCAGTGCATGGACTGTGAGGCTTGCCTGAAGAAGTGTCCACAGCAGATTCGCATTCCCAACCAGCTGAGTCGCATCAACGACATCCTGCGAGGACGATAAGCCGGCTCACCTGCAAGTCTCCTTGTTTTCTTCAAGCAGTGAGGATGGCTTTCAAACTAAACAGGCTACGCTTCTTATATTGGAAACGTAGCCTGCTTTTCTCATGCCATAGTATTGCAGTCTAACGTCTTAAAGACTATTTATCGGGTAGAATGTAGAACTTGGTTAATCCACTCAAAGAGTTCGTCAAGAGCATAATCTCCACTGTGAGGTCGGTTCCATGCCAGAAGGAAGTTCACATCCTTGCCCGCATTCTGCAACTTCAACGCGAGATTGATGGGAACAGGGAACGATGTGTCGCGGTCGCGTGCCCCATGGCGTATGTACCAATGCTTAGCTACTGTGCTCACCCCGTCGCCAATGAAGTTCATGGGATTCATCAGAGCCACATTGCGCTTCACATCATCGGTAAGCACCGAGCCTGTGAGGTTGGCGGCAAATTCGGTAAAGTTGACACTGCTGCCTGTTGCATCGCCAAATTCCTCGTTCTCGCCCGAAGCCCTTTGACCTGCCACGCCTTGAGTATCGAAGGCAGGAGCTGTCTTCAAGGGCTGTGTCGAAACCACATAGTTAAGATATTTAGCCATGTCGAGGTCGGTGATGTAGTCGCCGTTTCGCTTGCCACCACGCATCATGGCAGGGCGCTGGCCGCCCAGTGGAGCCTTGCCCGCAGGAGAATTCATGCCGCCATTGACAGGAGGAGCACCAAAACTTGCCTCTTCGCTGAAAGAGAAGCCAATGCTGTCGGGGATGTCGGCTCCTGCATTCTTGGCTATTTGCGCCGAGCGAATGAGTTCGCTCTTTATGTAATCGAGGTAATTATTAGATGTAAGCAGGGTGCCGTTGGGGGTATGCAGGTTCAGGCTCTCAAGATAGGCTGGGAACATGGCTTTGAGCTTATCGCTCACGACGAGCACATCCACATTGCCCTGCTGACGGCTCTCGGTGCCATTGTATAGCCACTCGTAAGCCATATCGGCATGGTCAAGATCAATGATTGGGCAATAGCACACCGAGGCAAACACATCGTCGCGCACTGGTGCCGCACCCATCTCGTTAAGCATTGCCTCAAAGGCAGGATTATTGCCTGTGGCACCCATTAGTGACGACATTGCTCCACCAGCGCTGGTGCCGTCGGTGATAATCCTCTCGGCATCTCCTGGCAGCGCGTCGTCAAAGTAACGTATATAGCGTATAGCAGCCTTGAGGTCGAGGATAGCCTTAGGCGCACGGCCAGTGTAGATTTCCTGCCCTTTCTTGACTCCAGCCTTCTTGTCATTCTTAGTAGCCTTGACAATAGAGTTGCGGCCACGTGTGCCTGGTATAACCACTACCATGCCTTCCTTCAAGGCGCGTCCGCTGGCATCTCCGGCTTGAGGCCCTCCGGCACGAGAGGCCATGTACCCGCCCACGTAGGTACGCAAGAAAATTGGCGACTTGCTGCTGGCAGTCTCTGGCACAAAGATGTTAAGATACTGATAGGCTGAGTCTTCAACATTGGTAACATAGTAAAGACGCTCATAAGAGGTGTAGTTAACTATGCTGCCATCGGGCATTGTCAAGGAATGGTATTCGCCCACTTTGGGGTCAAACTTTAACTGCCTGTTTTCTTTAGGCACCGCCCATGTGCCAATGAATGATGCTACAGCGAGCACCATAACAATAATCTGTTTCATAGTGTAATATACGTTTGGTTTTGCTATGCAAAGATAACAAAAAATAAGAAAACCAAAAAATATGGCAGCCCCCTCTCTATCTCCCCCTCAAGGGGAGAGGCTGGCTGCGCGTGTTTTCTCAACGCAAATTGCCATGAATTACTCGCAAATTACCAGGAAGGACACAAGAACATAAGCTCACAAAAGAACACAGTTTTAATCAAACAAAGAAAAACAAAGTGATTACAAAAAAACAAAAGTTTTTTATTATTTTTTGAGCGAAGCGACCCAACAAACATTTCAATGTTGTTCTCATATATAATAATGTGTTACTTTTGCCCTAACAAGAGTTCCTTGACATACTGCCACCCCACATATGATTCATGCGATTCATCCGATTCATGTGTCTTTACCTGAAAAAATTTGTCCTACTTGTCCCATCTGTCCCATCTGTCTCACGATTTCCGGCGCAGCCTGCCTCTCCCCTTGAGGGGGAGATTGAGAGGGGGCTACCATCTGTCCCATAATTTTTTGGTTGTCTTGGTTTGACTTTGAGTGCTGGACGACCGCACGTCTTGCGACGTGCACATTAGAGTCTTGGTCTGTCACACAGTGCGCCCAAGCTCTCCGAGCTTGAACGCACAATGTGTTTTGCACATCGCCAAGTCTTCGACTTGTCCCCACGCGCAGCCCAGCTTTTCCTCTTGAGGGGAGAATGAGAGGGGGCTGTCCCATTTGTCCCACGTAATTCAATTGTCCTTAATGACCCAAAGTCGAATTGCTACGTTTCCTGTATCTAAGGAAATTGTTTTTTAATTGTTAGTAATTGTTTGACACAAATTGAGAGAGGGAGACATAAAGCAGTTAAGAGCGTTAAGTTGATGAACTTAACGCTCTGCGTTGTAGCCCATAGCAGAATCGAACTGCTCTTTCAAGAATGAAAATCTTGCGTCCTAGCCGATAGACGAATGGGCCATCAATTGAAGACCTGGCGTGTTGATTGCCAAAATCTCCATGAGAAAATATGCTAAACTAAGGAGTTGAGCTCCTCAGGAAAAAGCCTGCTATTAAGCAATACCGAGCTTGTTAACGTGCTTAGCGAGCTTGCTTTTAAGGTTAGCGGCCTTGTTCTTGCTGATAGTGCCCTTGCGACCGAGCTTATCGAGCATAGACGAAACTTTCTTATAGGCAGCAGCAGCTTCCTCTTTGTTCTCCATTTTGCGCAGATTGCGAACAGCGTTGCGCATAGTCTTAGCGTAGTAACGGTTACGCTCGTTTCTTGTCTTAGTTTGACGAATACGTTTGATAGATGATTTATGGTTTGCCATAATTTGTGTGTAAAAAATTTAAATGTTTGATTATTAGTAGCCCATAGCAGAATCGAACTGCTCTTTCAAGAATGAAAATCTTGCGTCCTAGCCGATAGACGAATGGGCCAAAAGTTGCCATTTTCAAAAGCGACTGCAAAATTATGTCAAATTTTTGAAATGGCAAAATTTATTTTCGTCAAAACGCTAAAAGACAAAGATTTTTTGTCAAAACAGCCATGAATTGCACAAAAAACCTTACCTTCGCAAATCAAAATCGTCAATTCGATGCGTGAAAAACTGAATGGCATAGTAATCAACATTATCAAGTATAACGAGAAGCACAACATCGCGCACATCTATACCGACAAACTTGGAATGACGTCATTTCTTGTTCGCCTGGGCACTACCCACTCTGCCCGGATGCGTAATGCGATGTTCATGCCACTGTCGCTGATAGAGTTTGAAGCGAATCTTCAGCCAGGGCGTGAGTTGGGCACCCTCTATGACGTGCGCCGCACAGCAAGCCTGATGTCGATATACAGCGACCCCATGAAGAATGCCATTGGCATGTTTGTGAGCGAACTGCTATCGCACACCATCCACGAGCAGGAGCAGAACATGGTTCTCTACAGCTACATCAAGAGTGCCATACTCCGCCTTGAAGACAGCAAGGCGAGCGTTGCCAATTTTCACATCTGCTTCCTGTACCGGCTGGGGCAGTTCATCGGTATCCAGCCCGATATAGACAGCTACCGCGAGGGCTACTGGTTCAACATGAACGAGGGTGTGTTCACCCAATCGCCCCATGCCGGCATGAAATCGCTGCCACCGGCTCAGGCTCAGGTGTTGCCACTGCTGTCGCGCATGACCTTTGACAACATGCACCACTTCAAGTTCTCGCGCGAGCAGCGCAACGAGATGCTCGAGAACATCCTCACCTATTACCGCCTGCATCACTCCACCTTAGGCACGCTGCGCTCACCCGAAGTGCTGAAGCAGCTGTTTGTGTAAATCCCTGCATTAGAGTTATCACACTCATTAGTTGCTCTCACAATTTGCTTGATTTTAGGAATTTGTGGTATCTACAATGTTGATATTTATTTAAAAATGTGTAACTTTGCAACTTTCAGATTAATCAAAAAAAGAAATACTATGGCAAGACAATTTCATATTGACGAAGAAGCGGCGAGATGCCTGCTTTGCGCCGATGCACCATGCAGCAAGGCCTGTGGCAATGGTGATGTGGCACGTGCTATTCGCGCCGTGCGGTTTTGTAATGAGAAGAATGCAGCCCAATGGGTTAAAAACTGCGCTGCCAGCGACCTTGTCGCCGCCCAGGAGGCATGCATCCACTATGACCGCCCCATCCGCATCGGCGAGATAGTGGCTCAGTTGCCTCAGTACCAAGAGAAGCAGTTGCCAAGCCTTGAAATTGACTTTTGCGGCATCAAATGCGAGAATCCGTTTTTCCTCGCCTCCTCGGCAATATGCACCAACTATGAGATGGTGGCACGTGCCTTCGACATGGGCTGGGCAGGAGTTTTCTACAAGACCATCTGCTTAGAAGACATTGTAGAGGTGTCGCCACGCTTCGATACCATGAGCGACAATGCCAAGGGCGACTTCTACGGCCTGCGCAACATGGAACAACTCTCGGAGAATCCTGCCGAGGTAGATTTCGACATCCTGCGCCGCTTGAAGCAGAACTACCCTACCAAGATTGTGGTCGCCTCAATCATGGGTCAAAACCAAGAAGAGTGGATAAAACTTGCCAAGATGGCCGAGGAAGCCGGAGCCGATGCCGTTGAGCTGAACTTCTCGTGCCCACAGATGGGTTTGAAAGGTATGGGCAGCGACGTGGGTCAAAACCCCGAGCTGGTGCTTTTTTACACTTCTTTTGTCAAGCACAACGTTAAGATTCCGGTAATCGCCAAGATGACCCCCAACATCACTCACATGGCTCGCCCTGCCATCGCATCGCACTTTGGCGGTGCCGATGCCATCTCGGCAATCAACACCATCAAGAGCGTTACAATGGACGCGCGCGGCGCAGTGAGCAACAAGAAAACAGTGTCGGGCTACTCGGGCCGTGCCGTGAAGCCCATCGCCTTGCGTTTCATTCTCGAGCTCGCCCAAAACCGTGTTACCAAGGACATGCAGTTCAGCGGCATTGGCGGCATTGAGACGTGGCGCGACGCCTTAGAATTCATCCAGCTGGGCTGCCGCAACGTGCAGGTGTGCACCGCTGTGATGCAATATGGCTACCGCATCATCGACGACATGATTGAGGGGCTGCGCTATTACATGGCAGAGCGTGACGTGACCTCGCTTGCCGACCTTGTGGGTGAGGAATTGCCCAACTTTGTGCTGCCATCCAACCTTGACCGCTCAACGATAGTCTATCCCATGATTGACCGCGAGCGTTGCATTGGGTGCGGACGCTGCTACACCTCCTGCATGGACGGTGGCCACCAGGCAATAGACTTCGACACCGAGAGCCGCCAGCCCAGCATCAACGGGCGCAAGTGCGTGGGCTGCCACCTGTGCCAGCTCGTGTGCCCCACCGGCGCCATCCATCCCGCCAAGAGAATCGCGAAGAAATAAAAACAATCAAGAAATAATGGTTAAGGCTTAATTACCGCCTTGCCTCGAACCGCCAACAAGGTCATTGTTCTCAATGGTCTTGTTGGTTTTTTTCACGCCCGTCTTGAGCGAGCCAAAGCGGTAGGTCACAGTTAGCCTGAACTCACGCATAAACTGCCAAGCGCGATCCCAGCCCGTGTAGTCGCCATGGGTAGTGTACATGGTAATCTTGTTGTACTTGCTGGAGTTGAAGAGGTTTGCTGTGCTTAGATATACCATGAGGCGATCGTCCTTGAGAAATGAACGCTGGAGACTAAAGTTATAATACATAGTGCCAGTGTAGTGACCATAGAGGCCATCGACACCGCCACTGCGCCCACTCAAGGTTGCGGCAAACCGCAACTTCCAGGGCAATTGCTGAGTGAGCTGTGCATAGTAGAACGCCACCCATCGGCTGTTCTTGAGGTTGAGATCGCGACTCTCGTAGTTGTAATGCCCCACGTTGCCATTGAGTGTGAAACTTGTGGTGGGACCTATTGCCCACTGCAAGAAACCGCTCAGGCTCAAGTAGCGACTCTTGAGCGTGTTGGCATAGGTTGAGACCAGCACATCGCCATCGGTGTACTGAATGCCGGTTATGCGGTTGTTGCTAAATGAAATGCCGGGGCTGAGGTTAAAGGTTAGCTTGCCGCCAATCTTCATATAAGTCATGCTGATTGAATGATTGAGCGAGCTACCGAGGTGGGGATTGCCAAACTTGCGGCTTGTGGGGTCTTCCTCGACAGCTGGGTTCAGATAGCCAATACCAGGGCGACGGATGCTTGTGGAGTAGTTTATCTTGAGGCTATACGCGTCGTTAAACTTGTATCGCACACTCAAGTCGGGCACCCAATCATTCAGGTTGCGGTGATAATTGTCGTGCCTGCCATCGGGGAACTCGGCATTGAGGCGGCTGTACTCATAGCGCAGTCCGGCTCGGGCTGCCCAGTTGTTCTTGCTGAAACGGTAACTCAAGTAGGCTGCTGCCACATGGGTGCGGTGGTTGAAGAGCGTGGTGTTATCCATCTCGGGCGCACCATCAAATCCAAAAGTGCCCTCGCTCGTATTGAAGCGATTGATATATTTCACACCAGTCTCAATGGTGTGATACTTAGCGAATGGGCGAGTCCAATCAAGCTGGAAAGTGTGCTCGGCAAAGGTTTCCTTGGTGTCGATAGTTTGACCTATATATGGGAACGGACAGTTGAGCATGTCGCTGAATAAGCTAATGCTCTTTAGATTATTATGACTGGTCGAGAGCATGTAACTGAGAGTTAACATCTCACCGGGATTGTGCAACAGGTGCTGGTAGTCGACTCGCCCATGCAGGTCGTAGGAGCCACTCTTGGGGACACGCCCGGTGGTAGTGTAGTGATACAGGACGTTCCCATCGCGATCGGTCATGCGAGCGTTGTTGAAACCATCGGAGTGACGGCCATAATAATAGCCGCCAAACGAGAGCGAAACGAGATTCAACGAGTCGGGCTCCCAGCTTGCACTGAGGTTGCCATAGTGAAAATTGAAAGAGCCGCGAGTTTCGTTGTGGCTATACAATGAGTTGCCCGTGTTGGCATAGGTGTGCTCGCTGTCCATGATGTTGTGATCGTAGTGACGGTTCTTATTATTGTAGCCATAGTTTACCGAGGCGACCACTTTCCCTATCTGCGTGACGACGCTTGCATTGGCATTGGGGCTACCAGTGTTGTCGACACCCAAGCTTACCGTACCCATCACACCCTGCATCAATGAGCCACTGCCGCCCACGGTCACGATGTTGAGAATGGCCTCAGTGCCCTCGGCGTCATATTTTGCTCCCGGGTCGGTTATCACCTCTATCTTCTTGATGGTGCTGGCAGGAATTGCCTTGAGCACATCCTTCATGTTCTGACCGCTCAAGGCAGGGTCGGGATGACCGTTGCGATACACCTTAAACGAAGAAGAACCTTTCACTAAAATATCATCCTTGCCGTCGACCGATACCATCGGTACCTTCCTTAGCATGTCGAGCACGTTGTTGGTCTTAGAGTCGGCATCGGCCTGCACGTCGTAGGTTAAGCGGTCAATCTCGGCGGTAACGAGCTGGCGCTGGGCAGTAACCGTCACTTCGCTTAGCATCGTTGATTCAGTATTGAGAACAATAGTGCCTAACTGCGCCACAGGCGACGAAGCACTCACTTCGAAGGTGCGCTCCTGGGGTGCCATGCCCACAAAATGCACACGCATCAAGTAACTGCCAGGATTTGCGAGGTGGTGGTTCACCTTGCCAAAGGCGTCGCTCACTCCACTACTCACAACCTTGGTTGTGTCACCTATATTATAAATGTAGATTGTGGCAAAAGGAACACCCTCACCCTTACTGTCGTTCACTTGACATTGCACACTAAGTTGCTGCGCCATCGCACCAATAGCACACACCATAAGCATAAAAAAGGTAACAATTCTCTTTTCCATAGCCTTCGGGTTTATAAAATTTATGTACAAATTTAGATAGGTTTTTTTGAATTAGACGCACACTAAAGTGTGAATGTTGCAGCATTTTTGAGAAAAAGTCAACTTTCACACTTTAGGGTGTTACAATGATTTCATGATGGCGCCGTTAATGACGGGATTGAACTGCACATCGCTGCGGT
>CAMJZF010000084.1 GCA_946410125.1 uncultured Prevotellaceae bacterium
TAATCAGTGGGGGTTACCTTGGTAAAATATGAGCGGAAAATCCCTGTCTTTCCGCAAAATAACAAAAAGCCCTCAAGCAAAATTGAGGGCTTTTTGGTGTAACTTATGGGTCAAAGTGTATTAATCGGCGAGTTGGAAGTAGAAGTTGTGGCATTTTTCTTCTTCGTTGAAATCATATCTCACCTGTTGCTTGCCTTTTGTGAATAGTTGAAGTTCGCTCACGCCTTCGGGCCCATCGTTGTCGTACGGCTTGAATCCCGAGGCTTCAATGTCGGCAAAAACATTCTCGGCAAGCACTGTGTCATAGACGGTAAGTGTTACGTGCATATACCCGTAGTCGGAATCTTCTCCATCGTTGCAAGCCGACATGAAAATCACGCTTGCGCTTTTCTTCCTGGTAGGGACGAAAGTGTTGTATTTCTTTTTGTTGATATAACCACCCTTATAGAAGCCGTCGATGATACTGCAAGGACCGCCGTAGCCGTCGCCGGGAAGCTCATGCTTGTAACCGTAAGCTTTGAAAATAGGGGTGTAATATTTTATTAGAGCCGTTGCATCGCGGTTTTCGTTCTTGAGTGTAATGTAGCGGTAGGAGATAGCCCTGAAGATGTCATTGACCGAAACAACATCATGAGCCTTTTGAGCATAGCTTGAGAAAAAGGTCGCAATTGACAATAATAGAATAATGCTTATTTTTTTCATAATTCAAAAGGTTTTTAGATTAACAATGCAAATATAATGTTTTTTTCAGGAAAATGATTATTTTTGCATTAGATTTTTCAAGTAAATGGCAAGGCAGAAGATATTCAGGTTTAAACAGTTCAGCGTTCTCAACGACAAGACAGCAATGAAAGTTGGTACCGACGGAGTGCTGCTTGGTGCATGGTGTGATGTGACAGCAGCCAAGCGAGTGCTTGATGTTGGCACGGGGTGTGGGGTCATTGCATTGATGATAGCCCAGCGAAATCATGAAGCCATTATTGATGCAATCGACATTGAAGAAGATGCGGTTGAAGAGGCGAAGGAGAATTTCTATAATTCTCCCTGGGCTGTGCGGCTTACTGTAAAAAGAGTTGATTTTAACGATTTCACGGCACGGGCAAGGTATGACCTTATTGTCTCCAATCCACCATTTTTTACAAACGGCGTGTTGCCTGCCAATGATGCCCGCAACCTTGCAAGGCATTGCTACTCGTTGTCGTTTCAAGAGCTGATAACTCACGGGAAATCGTTAATGTCGCCTGATGGCCGGTTGGCTGTTATCACTCCAGTTGAAGCTGAGTTGTTGATAAGGCAATGTGTTGTGTTGAATGGCATGGGCATTAAGCGCCTTACTCATGTTGTCCCTGTTGAAAACGCCGAGCCTAAACGCCTGCTGTGGGAATTGGTGAATGGCGATGCCTCAACGGTTCATGACACTATTATCGTTCAAAATGAAAATCGTGATTACACTCAACAGTATATCAGCCTTACTCGCGATTTTTATTTGAAAATGTAGTGTAGAACTACTTTAAATTGCTTTTGTTTGTATTTTTGCTTTGTTTTATTGTGATTTTTTGCCAAAAAACGTTATCTTTGTGCAGTTATTAACCAATTTAATATTTTTTGAAATGAAGAGATTCCTATTTTCGTTGGCAATTATTATTGCTGTGCTAATGTCGTCTTGTAGCAGTGAGGATTATAAGACGTATGTTCCCGCCGACAGCAAGCTTGTGGGCAAGGTTGACTTGAAGGCATTCTTCTCACAAACCGGTGTAGACCAGGATAAACTGTTCAAGGATATGGCCGAACAGTATGGTGATGAGTTTGCCTCTATCAAAGAGTCGGGCATCGATGCAACAACACCATTTTATATCTTTGCCAAGAACAAGGGCTCTGATATAGTTTTCGGTATTGTTGGAAAGCTTGAGAACCGTGAGATGTTTGAGAAATTTGCTGCCAAAGAACTGGAAAAATCCTTTGTGACGGCAGGTGATTTCTCTTGCAGCATTGAGTCGGATGGTGGCCTGGGTGTCAATGATGAGGTGTTTGTTTTCTTAGGGAGGACAAGCAATGACAAGGATGCCATAAAGACCGAATTGACCAAAATTATGAACAAGGAAGGCGAGGGCAGCATTGGCGAGAACAAAATCTTTGCCAAAGCCGAGGGTAACAGTTCTTTCATGAGCCTCTATGCCGACCTTTCGATTATTCCTGAGGATTATGTGTCGATGGCAGGTAGCCAGGCAGGCGTTGATTCAGAGAAATTTAAAGACCTTCGCGAAATGGTTGTAGGCATTAATGGCAATGCCAGCGAAGGAATATGTGACTTCAGGGCTTCGGTGAAGTCTGACAACAGTGCTGTACAGGAGAAAATTGACAAGAGCCTTAAGGCATTTGGCGTAATCTCAGATAAGGCCATCAAGGCATTCTCGGAGGATGATATGTTTGGTCTTGCTCTCAACACCGATGGCGAGCAGCTTGTCAACTACATCACTGAGTCTCTAAATTCCGGTGACAGTAATGGCAGTGCTGCAATGATGAAGCAGGTGTTTGGCATGATTTCCGACATCTTGAGTAAGATTAGAGGCAATGTTACTTTTGCCATGAGAAATCCATCCGATTTCATGTTCAGGGCCGAGGGTAAGAACATTACCAACGATTTGGTAGCGGCAATTAAAGATATGCAGCCTTCGGCAGTCAGTGCCACCCCAACAGGTTACTGCTATGATAACCAGTATTGGTTTGGATATGCCGATAATAACTTCTATGTTACAGGTTCTCAAATGCTCGCACAGGAACCAACTAAACTGATGGGGTCTTCGGTGCCATCGGCACTCACTTCGCTAATGAAAGATCGCCGTCAGGTAATCTTTGGCAATGTGAACAAGCTCACAGCTCTTGCGTCAATGGCATCAAGCAGCAGCGACAAAGACCTCAAGGCATTTAAGGAAGTTACCGATAAGGTGAAATATGTAACAATAAGCTTTAAGTAAGCTAAGCTTTACAAAAAAACGAACTGTCAATCCCCCAACTTGGATGTTCCGAGCTGGGGGATTGAAGTTATAACTCTAAAGAATAGAAGAGTTCGTTGACTGCCGCATTGTATTTTGCCATAGATGTTGCCTTCTTGATGGCTTTTAGTGAGCGGTGTGGAGCATTGGGCAGATAAATTTCCCACAGAGATTTCATCTTCATGAGCAACTGGTGCTCACCGCCGTTAAGCTGCTCGGTGTAGGCCTCTCGCAAGCGATTGTGGAGCTCGCAGTAGTTGTCGGCAGTAGCTTTTTCGGGACAAAGCATGGCAGGGTTTTCGATGAGCCCTCGCCCAATCATGACACCTGCAATATCGGGTAGAATCTGCTTGACACGCATGACTTCCTCGATGGTCTTTAGTTCACCGTTATATACTACAGGGTAGTGGCACAATGAGAGTATTTCACTAAATTCATCAAGGTTGAGCACACCTTTGTATTGCTGACGTCCTGTGCGCGGATGAACCACAACCTGTTCGGGAGTGATGATGTCGAAGAGGGGAACAATCTCCCGCCATTGCTTAGGGTCGTCCCACCCAAGGCGCATTTTAATGCTGTAGCTCACTCCGGGAACTTTAAGCAGTGCTTTGAAAAGCTTCTCGGTTTCGTCGGGATATTGCAGCAGTCCCGAGCCTTTGTGATGCAAGGCGATGGGAGGGAATGGGCAACCAAGGTTAATGTCAATGAACTTATGACCCATGGCAACAAGTTCCTCAACCATTTTTACTGCGTCTTTTGGCTGACAGGCAAGAATTTGCGGGGTGAAATGCGGTACTCTGTTGTTGGCTGGCGACGCATCGATGAGGTCGCGGCGGCGTATCTCGCCATGCTCCACTCGCATGAATGGTCCGTAATACCCCTCAGGACCACCAAAAATCTCATGCTGTGCATTGCGCCAGTGGCAATCGGTGATGCCCTGCACCGGTGCGCACAATATCTTTATTCCGTCAATCATAACTCAATTTTTTTGGCAAAGTTAAGCTTTTTTTTTAGAAGATACCTCTAAGTCACGATATTTAATTTTATGGGCGACATTAGACTTTCACTCAGTTTTAACGTGTAAGAATCCCTTGCAAGTAGCTTTTTCATTTTTTCTTGAAAAAAGCGAGAAACTTGGTCTCGGCATCCCAGGCTCTCACGCTCTCGAAGAGAAGGCGGCCGCTGCGGTCGTTGCAGGGCTGGGTCCAGTAGCGGTAGAACTCACGCACGTCGCCCGCGTGATAGCCCTGCTCAATGAGGCTCTTGCAGGTGGCGATAAATGGAGCGAGACGGCTGTCAAGGTCGGCGCTCACAATGTTGTTGCTTTTAATTTTAATCCTGATAGTGTTGAGCAGGTGCCGCTTGGTGTCGTGCTCGCTCACGTGGGTAGTGCCTGTGAGCTTCCAGTCGAAGATTACCTCTCGGGCAAGCTCCTGGAACTGCTCAACAGTTATGCGCTCGTTCTTGCAAAACTGCTCTATCACGTTTCCACTCGATAAGATTTTTAGCAAGATTTCTTCTTCATTGAGATTGTTTTTAGCAGAACAATTATTCTCGTTGAGATTATATATATTATTATTTATATTATTCTCAACTCTATATTCTTGTTCTGCTAAACTTAGGTTTAATTCATTTAAATTTTCTTTAGCAGTTGGTAGCTCAAATGACTGATAATCATTGTATTTGCAAATTCGGGTTATACAATAAAAATTATTTAATTTCCTGCGCTCTATCTCACCGCTCTTTTCGAGTCCCTTGAGGACCTTGCTGATGGTGGGCTGTGACAGGTTGCAAATCTTGCTAAGGCTTCGGTAGGAAATCACTGTTTCGCCACGCTCAATCTTCATGCCCTTCCACCACCGCGGAGCATGGTTGGCGACAAGCAGCAGGGTGAGAAACACGGTGAGGTAACTTGACTCGCCAAAGTGCTGCCACTTCATGATACTGCGGTTAACAAGAACCGCTCCTTGATTTTTTTCGGTTTTGTTGTTTGTTTTGTTTTGCATATAAATATTATTTTAAAGTTAATAACGCTACAAAAATAGCACTCGAAGCCATGAAAAAGACATATTAAAAAAACACACACGTCAACATAAAAATTAACAGCTCAAAATAGGACAAATGGTCTCAGTTGCAAAAAGGTAGAGCTGGCTGTAAGGCAAGTCTTCGACTTGTCCCTCACGCGCAGCCAGCCTCTCCTCTTGTGGGGAGAGAGGGCTTCTTTCTTGGTTTTCGTTGTTCGACAAAAATTGAGTGTGCAGTGATGCGTGGCTGTCTTTTCCCCCCTTGTTATGGAGTTGGGAAATTTGATATTTTTATGTAATTTTGTGGCGTTTTTTAGGAAACGACGATGATATCGATACAGAACTTGAAGGTTGAGTTTAGCGCTCGGCCGCTTTTTGACAATATAAACTATGTAATCAACAAGAACGACCGCATTGCTCTTGTGGGCAAGAACGGTGCCGGCAAGTCGACGATGCTCAAGATCATAGCCGGGCTGCAGGCGCCCACCAGTGGCACGGTGTCGAAGCCAGGCGATGTGACCATTGGCTACCTGCCACAGCAGATGCGGCTCGTGGACAACTGCACCCTTCGTGAAGAAGCATCAAAGGCATTCGACCACGTGAAGGAGCTGGACCGCGAGATTGACGCCATCAACGAGGAGATAGCACGGCGCACCGACTACGATAGCGACGACTATCAATCGCTGCTGGAGCGCCTCTCGGCTAAGACCGACGTGCGCACGATGATGCAGAGCGAGAACTATGAGGCCGAGCTTGAGAAAACGCTGCTGGGCTTGGGCTTTGAGCGCAGCGACTTCTCGCGTCACACCAGTGAGTTCAGTGGTGGCTGGCGCATGCGTGTGGAGATTGCCAAATTGCTTCTTCAACACCCCGATGTGCTATTGCTCGACGAGCCTACCAACCACCTTGATATAGAGTCGATTCAGTGGCTTGAGGACTTCCTCAAGACCCGCCGTGGTGCCCTGCTGCTCGTGAGCCACGACCGCGCGTTTATCGACAATGTTACTACCCGAACTATTGAGATTTCTCTTGGTAAAATATATGATTATCAGGTGAATTACTCGCATTTTGTGGAACTACGCAAGGAGCGCTTAGAGCAGCAGCGCCGTGCCTATGACAACCAGCAGAAGATGATTCAGGACACCGAGGATTTCATCGAGAAGTTCCGTTATAAAGCCACTAAGGCAGTGCAGGTGCAGAGTCGCATAAAGCAGTTGTCGAAGATTGAGCGCATCGAGATTGACGAGGTTGATAATTCCCGCCTGCGTCTTAAATTCCCGCCCGCTCCCCGCTCGGGTGACTATCCTGTTATTGCCGAAGATGTGTCGAAGAATTATGGCGACCTAAATGTTTTTAACGATGTCACATTCACGATAAAGCGTGGCGAGAAGGTAGCATTTGTGGGCAAGAACGGGGCTGGAAAGTCAACGCTGGTGAAGTGCATCATGAATGAGATACCATTTGACGGTAATCTAAAGATAGGTCATAATGTAAAGATAGGGTATTTTGCTCAAAATCAGGCACAATTGCTTGATCAGGAGATAACGGTGTTTGATACAATCGACTATGAGGCGGTGGGCGATATACGCTTGCGCATCAACGACTTGCTTGGGGCGTTTATGTTTGGCGGCGAGGCGAGCGAGAAGAAGGTAAAAGTGCTGTCGGGTGGCGAGAAGGCCCGACTGGCGATGCTCAAACTGTTGCTCCAGCCTGTGAATCTGCTTATCCTCGATGAGCCCACCAATCACCTTGACATGCGCACTAAGGACATCTTGAAGGATGCTATACGCGACTTTGACGGCACAGTGATTGTTGTCTCACACGACCGTGATTTCCTCGATGGCTTGGTGAGCAAGGTGTATGAGTTTGGCAATCATCGAGTAAAGGAACACTTGTGTGGTATTTATGAATTCCTTCAGGCCAAGAAGATTCAGACCCTTCAAGAACTTGAGATAAAAGAAAAAATCAATGTCCCACAGCAAGTTAAGGAAGTGAAGGCTTCGAAGTTGAGCTATGAAGAGCAAAAGGAGCGTGAGCGCGAGAAGCGTCGTGCCGAGAAGCGGGTGAAGCTACTGGAGCAGCAGATTGCCGACACCGAGGCGGCGATTGCCGAGATAGAGGAACTGTTGTCGCAAGGCAATGCCAGTGACCCCGAAATTTACTCACGGCATGAACAGCTGAACCATCAACTTGAAGAAGTCATGGCTCAGTGGGAAGATGCCTGTGAAGCCTTTGAGAAATTAGAGGCTTAGCTCATTCTCGACTTGTAATCCTGATAGGTGAACTCACGTAATGTCTCGACTGAGCCGTCGATGTGCTTAAGCACGATTGACGGATGGCTGATGCCGTTGAACATGTTGGTCTTGACGGTAGTGTAATGGTTCATGTCTTCAAAGGTCAGGCGGTCGCCAGGTTTCAGTTCGCGCTCAAAACTCCAGTCGCCCACATAGTCGCCGCTCAAGCATGAGTTGCCGCCAATGCGATAGGTGGGATAGTTGAGGTCAACATCTTGGAGAGCCTGAGTGATGACAGGCTTGTAAGGCATTTCAAGGCAATCGGGCATGTGGCAGGCAAATGAAACATCGACTATTGCGGTCTTGATGCCGCTATTTTCCACAACGTCGACCACTGTGGCCTCCAAATCGCCAGTTTGCCAGCAAAAGGCACTGCCTGGTTCAAGAATGACTTCGAGGTTAGGATGGCGACGCCTGAAATCTTGAATAAGATGGATGAGATGTTTCACGTCATATCCCCTGCGTGTCATTAAGTGTCCACCGCCCATGTTGACCCACTTGAGTTGAGGCAACCAGTTGCCAAACTGCTCCTCCATAGCATTAAGCACCTTGGCGAGATCGTAGGATGATGACTCGCACAAGGCATGGAAATGGAAGCCTTCAATTCCATCGGGCACTGATTTAAGGTCATTGGCAAGGATGCCAAAACGGGAACCGGGGCAGCAGGGATTGTAGATGTCGGTCTCAATCACCGAGCACATGGGGTTGATGCGCAGTCCGCAACTTATGCGTTGGTTGGATGCTTCGGCATTATGCTCATCTATTAGAGGCTTGAATCTCAAATACTGGTCAACCGAGTTGAAGGTGATGTGACTGCTGCCGGCGATATATTGCTTTATGGTCTGTTGGGTATAGGCAGGACAATAGGTGTGAGCCTTGCAGTGGAGCTCATCGTTGGCAAGCAGCATCTCATTCACCGAGCTGGCAGTGGAGCACACGCCATATTCCCTGAAAATGGGGAATGTGCGCCACACGGCATTGGCTTTAAATGCCATTATAATCTTGGCACCGCTCTCACGGCTCACATGGGTGATAAGGTCGAGATTGCGCCTTAGTTTCTCTTCATAGATGATATAATAAGGTGTGTCCATAGTGATTACATTATTTTGAATTTTGCAAATTTCAATAATAAAGTCCTTTGACCCATTACATCAAATTCCACAACAATTTTTGGGTCGCTGCCGCTGGTGTCGATTTTGCTGATTGTGCCCACACCAAACTTGTTGTGCATTATCGTGCTGCCCTCACTTATTTCGCTGACGGAGTGCTGAACGAAATCGCCCGCACCAGCAGCGGGTGAGGCCGATGGGGCAGGGCGGCTTGGCTCAAAGGGGCGAGGACGAGGTGCCGGTGATGGCATGGTGGGTGCTTGGCGTTCTTGCCGAGAGCCAAAGAGAGGACGTCGGTTTTCGGTCCTGCTAATGCTATAACTGCTGCTTTCACCCATTGACTTGTAGCTGCTGGTTGCTCCCATAGCCAGGAACTTCGGGTCAATGTCTCGGATAAAGCGGCTGGGGTGACAGTTCATAGTGCTTCCATTGCGGAAACGTGATTTCGCAAATGTGATAATGCAGTTTTTCTCGGCTCTCGTTATGGCAACATAGAGTAAGCGGCGCTCTTCCTCGATTGCTGCCAAGGAGTCTTTGCTCATCATGGAGGGGAATAAATCTTCTTCCACACCAACGATGATGATGTTCTTGTATTCCAAGCCCTTTGCGGCATGCACCGTCATCAGGGTTACGCATTCGCCGGTAGTCTTGTCGGTATCTTGATCGGTGGCAAGTGATGCCTGTGCAAGAAAATCGGTCATCTTAATCTCGGTGGAACCTTGCTCTTCCTGCTCGTCGACGAAATCGTGCATTGCAGCCAGCAACTCGTCGAGGTTTTCCTGCTTGCTGATGTTCTCGACCGACTTGTCTTTCATCAGTTCGCCCATAATGCCGCTGCGCTCGATAATGCTGCGGCCAAGTTCGTAGGCATTGGCACCTGCCTGGTCTTGAGCCGAGAAGCCATTAATCAGTTCCACAAACGACTGTAGTTTCCTCAAAGTGCCGTTGTTTACTTCAAGGCGGTGCTCAGTGGGATTAACCAACACTTGCCACATGCTCACTCCAGCCTCGATGCCGCAGTGCTGCACCTTAGCCATGGTGGTGTTGCCAACTCCGCGAGCAGGGTAGTTGATGACACGTCGCAGGGCCTCATCATCGTTGGGATTGATGGTAAGGCGGAAATAAGCCAAGGCATCCTTGATTTCCTTGCGTTGATAGAACGACAGGCCGCCATAGATGCGATAGGGGATGGGACGACGCTTGTCGCCATGCTTGTTTTTCAAGCCGCCAGAGCCCAGAGCTTCCTCAAGCACGCGCGATTGTGCGTTGGTACGGTATAGCACGGCAAAATCATCGTAGCTGCACCCTTCACGAGCCTTGAGCGATGATATGGTGCTTGCCACAACATAGGCTTCCTCGTAGTCGTTATAGCACTCTACAATATTCACTTTAGTGCCAATGGGATTCTCGCTGTAGATGTTTTTCTTGATTTGGCGCTTATTTTTGTCAATCAATGAATTGGCGGCTCCAATGATGTTTTGTGTAGAGCGATAGTTGCGTTCGAGCTTAAAGGTTTGCAGTTTTGGAAACGATTTCTTGAGGTCGAGGATGTTGGAAATGTTAGCTCCCCTGAATGAATATATGCTTTGAGCGTCATCTCCCACGACACACACGTGGTTATGCTTCTTGGCAAGCTGAGTAATAATAAGATGCTGGGCAAAATTGGTGTCTTGATACTCGTCAACAAGAATGTACTCAAAACGCTGCTGATACTTGTCGAGAATATCGGGATTGTCGCGCAGAAGGATGTTGGTATACACCAGCAGGTCGTCAAAGTCCATGGCTCCGGCAATCTTGCAGCGATGGCAGTAAGTCTTGTATATGTCGAAGAAGAGCGGTCGCTTGGCACGGTCGTCCTCATCGCGTAACATCTTGTTCTGCTCGTAATAGGATGGGGTGATGAGCGCATTTTTCATCATTGAAATGCGCGACTGGATGGCTGCCGGCTTATAAACCTTGTCGTCGAGCTGCATGTCCTTGATGATTAG
>CAMJZF010000085.1 GCA_946410125.1 uncultured Prevotellaceae bacterium
TTATCAAGGATAGACTCTCCTGCCGACTTGAAAAAACTTGACGTAGAGCAACTGCCGGCGGTGTGCGACGAATTGCGCAAGTTCATTGTGCATGAACTTAGCGAGAACCCGGGTCACTTTGCTTCAAGCATGGGAGCCGTGGAAATTGTGGTAGCGTTACACTATGTGTTCAACACTCCCGACGACCGTCTGGTGTGGGACGTGGGGCATCAGGCTTACGCTCACAAGATTCTCACAGGACGTCGCGACCGTTTCTCTACCAATCGCAAGATGGGAGGCTTGAGCGGCTTTCCCAATCCCGGCGAGAGTGAGTATGACACGTTCCAGGCAGGTCATGCCAGCAACTCAATCTCGGCTGCCCTGGGCATGTCTATCGCCAGTGAGATTGAAGCTAATCCCGACCGTCGTGTAGTGGCAGTCATTGGCGATGCCTCAATTAGCGGCGGGCTGGCATTTGAGGGAATCAACAATGCCTCGATCCACAAGAATAACCTGCTCATCGTGCTTAACGACAACGACATGTCGATCGACCGCCCCGTGGGAGCCCTTGGAGAATATATGACTCGCCTGTCGACATCGAAGCGCTACAACAACATGCGCTACAAGGCTTACCAGGCGATGCGCAAGCATGGTATCATAGGCGACAGCGGCAAGGGCATTGTGTTGCGCTTTAACAACGCTATGAAATCATTGCTCACGGGTCAGCAGAATATATTTGAGGGCTTGAATATCAGGTATTTTGGTCCCTTCGATGGTCATGATGTGAAGAAACTCGTAAGGATATTCAGGGACATCAAGGACATGACCGGTCCAAAGCTCATTCACCTTCACACCGTGAAGGGCAAGGGCTATGCTCCTGCCGAGAAAGATCCCACCACATGGCATGCACCGGGTAAGTTTGACGAGGACACAGGTGAGCGCATCAAGGGTTCAACCAGTGGCAAGCCGCTGAAGTATCAGGACGTGTTTGGCAAGACACTTGTTGAACTTGCAAAGGATAACGAGAAGATTATAGCCATTACTGCAGCCATGCCTTCGGGCACTTCGGTGTCGATGATGCAAAATGAATATCCCAAGCGCACGTTTGATGTGGGCATCAGCGAGGGTCATGCGGTGACATTTGCCGGTGGACTCGCCCGCGAAGGCCTGCATCCATTTGTGGCAATCTACAGCGCATTCATTCAGCGAGCCTACGACTCAATTATCAACGATGTGTCGATAGCCCATCTGCCTGTCACCTTCTGCCTTGACCGTGCCGGTCTTGTGGGAGAAGATGGCGTGACTCATCACGGCCTCTTTGACCTGGCGTTCATGCGTGCCATTCCCGGCATGACGGTGAGTGCACCAATGGACGAGCACACGCTGCGCAACCTCATGTTCACGGCGCAGCAGCGTAACGACGGTCCATTCACAATACGCTATCCACGCGGAACGGGCCGAATGGTTGACTGGCACAACGAGCCGGTGGAACAGCCTGTTGGCAAGGGTAGAAAGCTTCATGACGGCAAGGGCGTGGCAATCTTGAGCATTGGCACAATTGGAACTAATGTTGTTGATGCCTGTCGTTCACTTCACGAGCAGGGCATTGAAGTTGCTCACTATGACATGATTTACCTCAAGCCAATTGATGAGGAAATCTTGCAAGAGGTTGCCGACGGCTACAGTAAGATTATTACGGTAGAAGAAGGAGTTATCAAAGGTGGGCTGGGTAGTGCCGTTGCCGAGTGGATGACAGAGCGCGGAAAGATGGTGCAGATAGTGCGCATGGGCATTGACGACACCTTTGTTGACCAAGGCACAGTGAAACAGCTGCATGAATTGTGCCACCTCGATGCTGCTTCGATAGAAGAACAAGTTAAACAACTGCTTAACAAATAGTGCCATGAGAATTGTGATTGCCGGTGCCGGCGAAGTAGGCACCCACCTGGCTAAGATGTTGTCGTTTGAGGAGCAAGACATTATCGTTGTTGACAAGGACGAGAAGAAGCTCTATAATCTCGACAATTACAACCTGATGACGGTGCAGGGCAGTGCCGTGTCGTTTGATGTGTTGAAAAACCTTCAAGTGGGCATGGCCGACATTTTCATTGCCGTTACCCCCCATGAAACCATCAACGTGATAGCGTGCTCGATGGCTAAGAGCCTGGGGTGCAAGAAGGCTGTTGCCCGCATCGACAATTATGAGTTCATGAAACCGGCGTCGAAGAAGTTTTTCTCGTCCTACGGCATCGACACCCTCATCTATCCTGAATATCTTGCCGCTCAAGAGATAATGACAGCGATGAAGCACACTTGGGTGAGAAACTGGTTTGAGATGCTCAATGGCGAGTTGCTCGTCATGGGTGTAAAAATCAGGGAGAATGCCCGCATCGTTGGTCACAAGCTCAAGGACCTGCGCGGTATTTCGAGCTACATGCACATCAATGCCATCAAGCGCAACCGTGAGATTATCATCCCTGGTGGAGATGATGAAATGCTTGCCAACGATATCATTTATGTAGCAACCACGCCACGCAACATCGACGATGTGATGAGAGCCTGCGGCAAGGTTAAGCACAATGTGGAGCGAGTTCTCATCATGGGCGGAAACGAAATAGTAAAGCAACTGGCAAACCTTATTAAAGGTAAATACAAGGTGAAAATCCTGCACAGCGACTTGGAACGTTGCCAGCAACTTGCCGATGAACTTCCCGATTGCAATATCGTGTACTATGAGGCAGGCAATAACGATGTCATTGAGGAGGAGGGTATAGAAGACTACGACGTGTTTGTTGCCATGGGCGACAGCAGTGAGAGCAATATCTTGAGCTGCGTGATGGCTAAGGAGCTGGGCATGCGCAAGACCATTGCTCAGGTTGAGAACCTTCAATTCATCAATGAGGCCGAAAGCTTGAACATAGGCACTATCATCAACAAGAAGCTGATAGCATCGAGCACAATATTCCAAATGATGATAGATGCCGACACCGACACCGCCAAGTGTCTTGCACTTGCCGATGCCGAGGTTGCAGAGCTTGAGGTGGGTGCCGGTGCCAAGGTAACAAAGGCCGCCGTTAAAGACTTGCGTCTGAGCCGCGACATGACCATTGCAGGTCTTGTGCGCAACGGAGTTGGGCAACTCGTTACCGGTGACACGCAACTGCAGGCTGGCGACCGAGTGGTAGTGTTCTGCCTGTCGGGAGCAATACACAAGATTGAGAGAATGTTTGGCTAATCATTAAATAATTCAGTTACTTGCCATGCATCTGTTAGTATCACCACGCAAATTCACACAGACCATAAACTTCCCCATGGTATTGAGGGTAGTGGGCTGGCTGCTAATGATTGAGGCGATGTTCATGCTCGCCCCACTGGCAGTTAGTCTCATAATGGGTGAGTTGTGGATTGCCAGCGTCTTTGGCGTGAGTGTGGCAGTGACATTGATAGCCGGAATGGTAATGAACCACTACATCAAGCCCAAGAGCAAGACCATGCGCAAGCGCGAAGGATTGTTGCTCACCGCCACGGTGTGGGTGTTCTTTTCAATTTTTGGAATGTTGCCATTCTTGCTCACTGGTACCGTTTCGGGCATTACCGACGGTTTCTTTGAAACGATGTCGGGCTTTACTACTACAGGAGCATCGGTGATTGTCAATGTAGAGGCATTGCCCCGAGGCATACTCTTTTGGCGCTCGATGATGCAATGGATAGGTGGCATGGGAATTATCCTTTTCACGCTTGCCGTGTTGCCAATGCTTAACTACAAGGGTGGCGTGTCGCTCTTCAACAGCGAGGTGACAGGCATTACTCATGAGCGCATGAGACCTCGTGTGAGCCAGACTGCCAAGAGCTTGTGGATGATATACTTGGTGTTCACTATCATACTTGCCGCATTGCTTGTTTTGGGCCCCATGGACTGGTATGATGCCCTGTGCCACACAATGAGCACGGTGTCGACAGGTGGATTCTCGACCAAGAACAATGGATTACACTTCTGGCATGACTATTATACCGATATTGTGATAATGGTGTTTATGCTCTTGTGCGGTATAAACTTTACCATAATCTACAATATAGTAGTGAGGGGAAAATTCAGCGAGTTCAAGCGCAGCGACACGCTCAAGTGGTATCTGTTCATCGTCGCGATTGGCTCGATAGTGGTATTTTCCCGCATTGCCTATATGGGCTTTGTCGATACCTGGCATTTTGGAATAATATTGTCGATTTTTGATACGATATCGGCGATAACGTCAACAGGATTTGCCACCTACGACTATGAGCAGGAAGGACAATTCATCTTCTTCTTCCTCATTGTGCTGATGTTCTTTGGAGGTATGGCGGGATCTACTGCCGGTGGTGCCAAGATCGACAGGTTTGTGGTCCTGCTCAAGAATGTCAAGAATGAGATGTACAAGGTAGTTCACAGCAATGCTGTTACAACCGTGAGGCTCGATGGGCGTTCGGTACCTCACATGATAGTTGAGAAGGTGCTTGCTTTCTTGTCGATTTATGTGGTGGTGATGATAGCGGTAGCCGTAGTGCTCACTTTATTTGGAATGCCGGCTTTTGATGCGTTGTTTAATTCCCTCTCGGCGATTAGCAACATTGGCTTTGGCTACGGTGAGATGACAGGAGGCCCCGACAAGTTTGCCATGTTGCCGGCGGTGTGCAAGTGGTTGCTGGCGATAGAGATGATGGTGGGACGTCTCGAGATTTTTACAGTCCTGGCACTTTTCACTCCAGGTTTCTGGAAGAAGGACTAAAATTTCCACTAAAAACGAGAAATAAACGAGTATATTTGAAATAGAAAAAACGAAAAGAAATGAGTAAAGATGACATGTTTTATGACGACGAGCTTGGCGTCGACACCTCGGCGATTAAGGAGCGTGAGAAGAAAAAAAGGCAGAAACAAGCACGTGACACGCGTGAGGAAGACCAGGAGCAACTATCGGTGTGGAAGCGATTCCTGAACTTTTTCAAGAATGGTCGCACTCATTTTGCCATGGGCGTGATTCTCATGATTTTGGGAGTCTACTTTCTGGTGACGTTCTTGTCGTTTGTTCTTTTTGCCGGCGGAAGTGACCAAGGCAAAGTCAACAACAATACCATTATAGAGAATGCCGACCCTGCCAATGTTACCAAGGCGGTCGACAACCTGGGCGGCTCGATAGGCGCGTCGACGGCACAGTTTTTCATTGCCGACGGAGTGGGGTTGGCAGCTTTTATCATCGTGGTGTGGTGTTTTACGCTGGGCATGCGCCTGATGCGTAAGAAGCGCACTCAGTTCTATACTTGTTCTATAATCTCGGTCTACAGTATTCTCACGTTCTCGATGTTGCTTGGTGCCTGTACCTATTATACCGATTTTTCATTCTTCAGGTTAGGCGGCAACTTGGGATATTATGCTAACCAGTGGCTGATGGGCTTGCTGGGAATCTATGGCATGATTGCCGTAAATGTAATCTTGCTCATTTTGTGGATTCTCGTTTGCTACAATACCATCATGTTTGTCTACAAGAAGATGAGGAGCTTGCGTGACCGTCGTCGCCATTTCAAGGACGAGGATGAGGCCTCGAAGACCGACCGTGGTCACAACTCGGCCATTGGCTTTAAGGGAGATGACCAGAGTGGAGTGAGGAAGGAAAAAAAAGAGAATTTTTTTGACAAATTAATCGACAAGAAACCCGAAGAGGAAAAGTCGAAGCCTCAAAAGCGTCCTTCACGCAAGAAACTCAAAGGCGGTGACAAAGATCCCGACATGGAGATTCAGAAGGCCAAGAACATTGAACTTGCCAAGGGCGTGACCAACCCCCATGACCCAACTGGTGAATACATGCACTATCGTTTCCCGACGCTCGACTTGCTCGCCGACCTCAAGACTAACGTCGACAACGTGGACGTTAACGAGCAGGAGGCCAACAAGCGCCGCATCGTGGAAACACTGGGCCAGTATGGCATAGCAATCAAGACTATAATCGCCCATGTGGGTCCCACGGTGACGCTCTTTGAGATAGTCCCTGAGGAGGGTGTCCGCATCAGCAAGATTCGCAACCTTGAAGATGATATAGCCCTGAGCCTTGCGGCTTTGGGTATTCGCATTATCGCTCCAATGCCTGGGCGTGGCACTATAGGTATTGAAGTGCCTAACCACGACCCACAGGTGGTGCCCATGCGTGAAGCCATTGCCTCTCGTGCATTTCAGGAGAGCAAGGCAGCCCTGCCCATGGTGCTTGGCAGCACCGTGAGCAACGAAGTGTTTGTTGCCGACCTTACCAAGATGCCTCACTTGCTGGTTGCCGGCGCCACTGGTCAAGGAAAGTCGGTTGGCTTGAATGCCATTATTGCCTCGCTGCTTTATAAGAAAGGTCCAAGCGAGTTGAAGTTTGTCCTTATCGATCCCAAGAAGGTTGAGTTTAGCCTGTATGCTTCGCTTGAGAAATACTTCTTTGCCAAGATTGACGGTGAGGATAAGGCCATCATTACCGACACTGCTAAGGTTGTGCAAACCCTTAACTCCCTTGTTCAGGAGATGGAGAACCGTTATCTCGTGCTCGAAGAGGTGGGAGAGCGCAAGCTCGAAGACTATAACCGTCGCTGGCGCAAGGAGTTGAGGCACAAGATGGACGAGAATGGGAAGTTCTATCAATATATGCCTTACATTGTGGTGATAGTCGACGAGTTCAGCGACCTTATCATGACAGCTGGCAAGGAGGTGGAGACCCCAATAGTGCGCATTGCCCAAAAGGCGCGCGCGGTGGGTATCCACATGATTATTGCCACTCAGCGTCCTTCGTCGAACGTTATTACCGGTCTTATCAAGGCAAACTTCCCTGGGCGCATAGCCTTTAGGGTATCGCAGCTTGTTGACAGCCGCATTATTCTTGACCGTCCAGGAGCCCAGCAGCTCATTGGCCGTGGCGACATGCTGTTCTCGGCCAACGGTGAGATTGAGCGTTTGCAATGTCCATTTATCGATACTCCTGAGATAGTGAACATCTGCTACTTTATCAAGGAACAGGAAGATGCCGATACCGAGATAAGCCATCAGCAACCTTACATCTTGCCTGAGTATGAAGGCGATAGCGGCGGGGGTAGCGATGACTATGGCGGTGGTGGCGGTTCATTGGGTGACCGTGACCCATTGTTTGAGGAAATTGCACGCCTTGTAGTCCAGAGCGATACAGCATCGACATCATCGTTGCAACGACGCTACAACATTGGCTACAACCGTGCCGGGCGCATCATGGACCAGCTTGAAGCCGCAGGCATCGTAGGTCCTGCCTCGGGTGGCAAGCCGCGCAAGGTGCTGATGGACCCAATGGACATTGATCAGTTATTGGGTAATTAAACCACAATTGTATTTAGTTGTCATAGTAAGAAAAAATGACGAAAATGAAAAAGACATTATTGTTGATATTATCATTATTTATTGTTGTGACGAGTGCCAGTGCCCAGTCACCATCGAGCGTTGTTGACAAAGTGCTTGGCGCTCTCAAGGGCAGCAAGGCTGTGAGCGCAACCTACACGGTTGCGTCGCCTGAGGGTTCCACCAAGGGCACATTGGTGATGAGCGGCAAGAAGTTTCGTGTCCTTGCAAGTGATGTTAAATGCTGGTACAACGGTTCCACCATGTGGTCTTACTCGCCTGCTACCGACGAGGTTAACATTACCTCTCCAACAGCCGATGAACTTCAAATGACCAACCCTTATAGTGCCGCTCAAAACTTCAAGAGCGGGTACATCATCTCAAAAGGAGGCAAAGGCAACGGCACCTATACAATTCGTTTCACTCCCAAAAAGAAAAGTAATGTCAAGCACATGCTTGTAACGGTGTCGACCTCCACGTGGCTCATCAGCAAGGCTGTTATAGTGCAGACCAACGGCAGCAAGAGCACAATTACCATTGGTAACTACAATCGCAATGCAAGTGTGCCTGCCGGCACCTTTGAGTTTGACAAGAAGCAAGTTCCCGCCGGCACCGAGGTGGTTGACCTGAGATAATCATTATAACTCATTTTTAATTCCTTTTATTCCCTTAACTCCCTTCATCAATGGAAAAAGTTCAATGTTTAATAATCGGCTCAGGACCAGCAGGGTATACCGCTGCAATCTATACCGCACGAGCCAACGTGAAAAATGTACTCTTTGAGGGTCTGCAACCAGGCGGACAGTTGACAACCACCACTACCATCGAGAATTTCCCTGGATTTCCTCAAGGAATCGATGGCACCGAGTTGATGATGAAACTGCGTGAACAAGCCGTGAACGTGGGTGCCGATGTGCGCTCGGGATTTGTGAGCAGCGTTGACCTTTCAAAGCGTCCCTTTGTCGCTACTCTCGACGGCGGTGAGACCATCGAGACCGACACTGTGATAGTTGCCACCGGTGCCTCGGCAAAGTATCTGGGTCTTGCCGACGAGAAGAAATATGCCGGTCAGGGCGTTTCGGCATGTGCCACTTGCGACGGATTTTTCTACCGCAAGAAGGTGGTGGCCGTGGTTGGCGGCGGAGACACGGCATGTGAGGAAGCTCACTACCTGAGCAACCTTGCAAGCAAGGTTTACATGATCGTGCGCAAGGACTACCTGCGTGCCAGTGCCGCGATGCAGCAGCGCGTCAAGGAAAAAGAGAATATCGAGATTCTGTTCAATACCAACACCCTTGGACTTTTTGGTGACAATGGAGTAGAGGGTGCACACCTTATTAAATATAAAGGCACCGACAAGGAGGAGAAACTTGACATTGCTATTGACGGCTTCTTCCTTGCAATAGGTCATCAACCTAACACAGCCTTCCTGGGCGGACAGCTCAAGCTCGATGAGCAGGGCTATATCGTGACCGATAAGTCTACCACTGCCACAAGTGTTGAGGGTGTGTTTGCTGCTGGCGACGTTGCCGATCCACGCTATCGTCAGGCTGTGGCAGCCGCCGGAACAGGATGCCGCGCCGCCCTTGATGTGGAGAAGTTTCTTGCAAGGGGATAGGAGTGGATAGGAATAACTAAGAATAGTTAGGAGTGGCTAAGAATGGCTAATGAATTTAGGATATTCTTGGTGTCTTGTTTCTTGGAATGATGGAGGCGCTGCAGCAGGCATTAATCGACTATGGCTATTGGGGCATGTTCCTGTCGGCAATTCTTGCCGGCAGTGTCGTGCCCTTTAGCAGCGAGGTGGTGATGCTGGGCTTGCTTGCCGCAGGACTCGACAAGTGGGGACTCATAATTTGGGCTACTGTGGGCAATGTGCTCGGAGCACTGCTCACCTATTACATGGGTCGCTTGGGAAGAATCGACTGGATCGAGAAGTATTGCCACGTCAAGAAGGAGAGGTTAGACAAGATGCAACGTTGGCTGCAGGGGCGCGGAGCATGGGTAGCATTTTGGGGGTTCATACCCATTTTTGGCAACGTGCTTCTC
Organism: uncultured Prevotellaceae bacterium; assembly: GCA_946410125.1. GTDB lineage: Bacteria > Bacteroidota > Bacteroidia > Bacteroidales > Muribaculaceae > Sodaliphilus. Next base: position 9,395 of record CAMJZF010000085.1, read on the forward strand.
ATAGCTCTTGGCTTGATGCGTTCCAATTTTCCTATCACTACAGCCTCTATGACAGCCGGCAAGTTCATGCGTTACGTGCTGCTTGCCTACGGTATTTCGCTGGCTTTGTAACTGTGTTTTTAGTTGTTGGTTAGGTTGTAAAGTATCTCTATGGCAGGGCTGTCGGCGATTTGGGCAGGATTGGTGCCTAATGCACCTTCTGGCACAGCCATGCCGTGCTTGGCATAATGCTTGCGCCAAAAGTCAAGGATGTGGCCGTCGCTGCCATGAAACGACATGTTGATGAGCGGGAACAGCCGTTGTCCCTTGCCGTTCACATAGCTGAGTTGCACCAGCTCGCTACAATAAATTTCCTGTGTGTCAATCATGTAAAGGTAGTCGTAGGGCTTGCCCAGATGCTCCATGGCATTGCTCACGCTCTGGTCGATTCCGCTGCGGTCGTGGAGCCTGCCAATCAACATTCCTCCCTTGCTCATGGTGCGCCTGTTGAACTCGTAATAAGGTGTGAGCATGACTCCATCGTCAATAGCTTCGAGGGCATATAGCTTGCTGCCGACCCATGTGGCAATGGCTACGTGATAGATGGGTAGGGCAGTGGTGTCGTGGACAGTAGCCTCGCTGATGGCCCGGCCGGTGGTGTTGCTGTAGGCAAACAGCAAGTCACCTTCAAGGATGTCTTGCGCCCACGCTTGCCATGTAAAGGCTAATGCCAGTAATATTATCAAGTGTCGTTTCATTTTCAAGGAAATAAAAAACCTGCAAGGCAGTCCTCACAGGTTTTTTCGTTTTTTACGTCTCGTTGGTGTGCAATGCCAAGCTGATTACTTGCGGATACCAAGCTCTTTCTTGGCAATGATTGCACGGTAGCGGGTAATGTCGGTGCGGATAAGGTAATCCAGCAGGCGACGGCGCTTACCTACAAGCATCTTAAGTGCACGTTGAGTCGTATGATCTTTCTTGTTGA
>CAMJZF010000086.1 GCA_946410125.1 uncultured Prevotellaceae bacterium
AAATACATATATGTCCACACCACACATCAACGCAGCCGACGGAGCCTTTGCTAAAACAGTATTAATGCCTGGCGATCCATTACGAGCCAAGTTCATTGCCGAGAATTTTCTCGAGAATCCACAATTAGTCACCACGGTGAGAAACGTCTACGGTTTCACCGGCACCTATAAGGGCAAGCCGGTATCGGTCATGGCAAGTGGCATGGGCATACCAAGCATAGGCATCTACAGCCATGAACTATTCTCATTCTATGGAGTGGAGAATATAATCCGCATCGGGTCGGCAGGCAGCTACACTATTAACCTAAAGGTTCACGACGTGGTGCTTGCCGAGAGCGTATACAGCAACTCATCTTACGCACTTGTTCATAATGGCGAAACAAGACATGAGCTATTTCCAAGCGCTGTCATCAATGAAGTAATTCTTGAGAAAGCCAAAGAGTTGAACATAGCTTGCCACTTGGCAAAAGTGCACTCAAGCGACGTGTTCTATGGAGGTCCCAACGGCATGCCTTGGCAAGAGACACGAGAGAAAACGGGTGTTGACTGCGTTGAGATGGAGAGCTTTGCCTTATTCCACAACGCCAATGTGCTTGGCAAGCGCGCGGCATGTCTGTTAACCATCAGCGACTCGCTTGTAGAAGATACCGCAATCAGTGCCGAAGACCGTCAAAACTCCTTCCGCACAATGATGCACTTGGCTCTCGAAGCCGCTATCGAATTGTAGTTCCCCCCTTTACTGTGCAGCCCGGCGGTAGAGGAAAATGGCAATGATTGTATAGACGATATTAGGAATCCACATTGCCAGACGCGGCGAGGTGTAGCCGCTGATGGCAAAGGTCTGGGTAACAGTCATAAAGAGGATATAAGAGAAACTCAGCATAAGGCCGATTCCTATATTCACACCCATACCTCCCCTCACTTTGCGAGACGAGAGCGACAGACCTATCACTGTAAGGATAAATGCCGCTGCCGTCATTGCATAACGCTTCTCATACTCAAGCTCAAACTGCTGCAAGTTGGCAACGCCACGTGCCTTCTGCTTGTCGATATAGTCTTTAAGTTGTGGCGAAGTGAGCATCTCCTGGTCATTCTTGGCAATAAGGAAGTCGCGTGGCTCGATGTTAAGCATGGTGTCGAGACTTGAGCCCTTGGTCAAGGTTTCCTTAAGGCCAGTGAACTTCCTGATGCCATAGTCATTGAGTTGCCAGCGCCCCAGCGAGTCATATCTCACATCCTGAGCTGTGATGCGCGACACAAGCTTATTGCCCTTGAATTCCTCCATTGTAAAACGGAATCCACGTTTAGTAGTGTTGTCATACCTCGACATATAAGCCATCACTCCCGGGCGCACTTGCAGCTGGATGTTGTCACCAAAGTCCACGCGCTTGTTCTTCACCCACTGATTGGTATATTCAATGCGCTTGACATTAGCCGGCGGAATTACATAGAGAGCAAGAACAAGTGTAAAAATCGCAATAATCGTGGCACTTATAAGGTATGGGACCATTAATCGCCTGAAGCTGATTCCGCTCGACAGCATCGCGATAATCTCGCTGTGGTCGGCAAGCTTCGACGTGAAGAATATCACCGAGATAAAGACAAAGAGCGGAGCAAACTGATTGGCAAAATAAGGCAAGAAATTCATGAAATACTTAAACACCGTCTCTTTTAAAGGTGCCGTGAGCATTGCATCAAGCTTCTCGTTGATGTCAAACATCACCACAATCGCCAGCAACAATAAGATGGCGAAGACAAATGTACCCAAGAATTTCTTGATTATATAAACGTCAAAACGCTTTAACCACGGCTTGCGCAGTTTCTTTTCGTCTTTTGGCTCTTTGGCGGGAACAGAGGGTATTTCGGGGATACTTGTCACCTCAGTATCACTCTCCTGAAGATTTTCCTGAGGAATTGGAGGTATAACCATCTGGGTAAAGTCATAGTCGGAACGACTGGCTTGTGTGCCATCATTCTCAAAGAGCCATTGTTGCGAGTTTTGAACAATGGAGTCGCTACCCTTCTTGTTTCTCCTTATTAATCCCATTGGTTATAATCGTCTTGTTACATTTTCAACCATAGCTGTTTTCCAAGACTTGAAGTCGCCGTCAACAATGTGCTTGCGAGCCTCACCCACAAGCCACAGATAGAACGCCAGGTTGTGAATGCTGGCAATTTGCATGGCAAGTAACTCATTGGCGATGAACAAATGACGCAGATAAGCCTTGCTGTAAACATGGTCTACTACCGATGCTCCATCTTCCTGCAAAGGGGTAAAATCGTCGGCCCACTTCTTATTGCGCATGTTCATAATACCGTGCTGCGTAAAGAGCATGCCGTTGCGACCGTTACGGGTTGGCATCACACAATCCATCATGTCAACACCACGGTCTATGGCCTCAAGTATATTGGCAGGTGTACCCACACCCATCAGATAGCGCGGACGGTCTTGTGGAAGTATCTCGTTTACTACCTCTATCATGTCGTACATCACCTCCACCGGCTCACCAACTGCCAAGCCACCAATGGCATTGCCTTCAGCACCAAGGTCGGAAACGTGCTTTGCCGCATCTTGGCGCAAATCCTTATAGGTACAACCTTGAACTATAGGAAAGAATGCCTGATTATGACCATAACGCGGAGAGGTTTCATTGAAGTGTTTCCACCCGCGTTCAAGCCATCTCTGCGTGAGACGCAGCGACTTTGCGGCATAACTGTACTCACTGGTACCAGGAGGGCATTCATCGAGTGCCATCATGATGTCACTGCCAATGCTGCGCTGAATATCAACCACTTTTTCGGGTGTAAACAAATGCTTCGAGCCATCAATGTGGCTACGGAAAGTTACTCCTTCTTCCTTGAGTTTTCGGTTCTCGCTCAACGAGAAAACCTGAAAACCGCCACTGTCGGTGAGTATTGGGCGTTCCCAGCTGTTGAACTTGTGCAGCCCGCCGGCCCTCTCAATGATGTCCATGCCAGGGCGCAGGTACAGGTGATAGGTGTTGCCAAGAATGATTTGCGCCTTGATATCATCACGCAGTTCACTCATGTGCACCGCCTTAACACTTCCCACTGTGCCCACCGGCATAAATATAGGTGTCAAAATTTCGCCATGACCTGTGGTTATCACCCCGGCCCGAGCCTTACTGTCGTTATTAGTCGCTACTACCTTATAGTCCATAATTTTCCTAATTAATATACACTGTCACGCCAACCCTAAGCAATTTATCCAATCACCAATTTAGCTTGAAATCATCGGCATCACGCCAGGCAGGGAACTTCTCACGGAATCGAGCAAGATCGGCAGGAGAAAGGTCGGCTTCAATAACAGGCGACACTCCACGTTCACCTATAATCTTTCCTTTGAAATCGATAACCAGTGATGCTCCTGTAGCATATTCCAACCCCTTAGGGTCGGTTCCACAACGGTTAACGCCACACACATAACATTCATTTTCGATGGCACGTGCCTGCAAGAGAGTCTTCCACGCATTCAGGCGCACCTTTGGCCAGTTGGCCACGACCAGAAGCACATCATAGCTGTTATTCACATTGCGGCAAAAAACCGGGAACCGCAAATCGTAACACACAATCATCTTGATATTCATTCCCCTGAACCTGAAAATAGGGGCTTGCGTCACTCCTTGGTTATATACATTCTGCTCTCCCGACATGGTGAACAAATGCCTCTTGTCATAGAACACTTCCTCATCATTAGGCTCAAGGAAGAATGCTCTATTATAAAGCTGACTTGCCGTGCTTGCAAGGAAACTGCCGGCAATTGCCACATTATAATATTTAGAGATGTCTTTAAGATAACGTATTGTCTCACCCGTGTTTCTCTCGGCAAGTTCACACGCATGCTCATCAACCATGAAACCTGTTGTGAACAATTCAGGCAAAACTACTACATCGGTTTCATCGCTCACATTCTTAATGTTGCGACTCAACTGCTCAAGATTGGCATACTTATCGCCCCATATCACATTATCTTCAATAAGAGCAACACGCAAGTTTCGGGAAATCATAAATGCTATATTTATTTGTTTTCTAATCCAGTTGTAAACTTCTCGGGATATTTACCCTTGCAACCAACTGTATCGTAATACTTTTTTATCGCCAACATGTCCTTGTCAATATCCCCTGATTGCTCAAAGATTTTGTCAAGACACACAATTTTCTTTTCATAGTTGAAATAACCAAGCACTATGGGGACACCGGCTTCACGGGCTATGTGCAAAAAACCACGATGCCATCTTGGGTTTAGGCTTCGGGTTCCCTCGGGAGTGACAGCAATCGCCAAATTGTCGCGCTTGTTGAAACTGTCAATCACCCCACCGGTCACATTAGTGCGGCGATGTTGCGAAACCGGAACACCGCCAATTGAAGAAAGTAAATATTTCAGTGGGAAGAAAAACCATGTATCTTTCATCAAGAACCCGGCCTTCATTCCCACTGAACGAATGGCAAGCTCTCCCATGATAAAGTCCCAGTTACTGGTGTGAGGTGCTACGCAAATCACACACTTCTTTATGGGTGGAATGTTTACCACAAACTTCCACCCATGGTTCTTCATTATTCGGCTTGCCAGTTTTCTCAAAATATATATCTCTTTATTTATTTCAAGAGACTATTTCTTAGCCAAAGCATTCATCGCCTCCACAATCTTCTCGCTCTCTTCTTTCATATAGTTGCCAAGAGCTTTTTCCACAGCCTTGAAATAAGTGCGTCGTGCCTTTTTGTACTCTTTACCGTTGGCAAAGTCCTTGGGCACTTTATCAAAGTCGACCGACACACGATTCACAGCCTCGGATTGAAGCAAAGCAATGTCGAGAATAATCTTATCCCACTCTTCAGGATTAGTATTCTGCAAAGCGTTTTGAGCAAAGAAACACTCACCTGCCATCTCGCCACAAGCGTAGGTAATGGCTTTTTTCAATTGTCTTTTGTTTGCCATAATTAGTTTTATTGAATAAGTTAACCAGTATTGCCGGCAGTGTTGCCGGCAACACTGTAATTAAAAATTAGTCGGCTATGCCCAGGTCTTGACAGATAGTGTCGATTTTTGCCTCAGCCCAATCGTTCTTGGCATCATATTGCTCGGCACTCTCCAGCTTGTCATGAACCTCAATATAGAACTTAATCTTAGGCTCTGTTCCCGAAGGACGAATCGAGACCTTAGTACCATCCTCGGTGTAATACTGAAGCACATTACTTGTTGTAGGCATCTCAAGCTTGGTTACTTTTCCGGTTTTCACGTCAAGTTCCTCCAGCTTTTGGAAGTCCTTGATTGTAACCACGGGAGAACCAGCTATTTCCTTCTGAGGATTCTCGCGGAAGTTCTTCATCATGGCAACAATCTCCTCGGCGCCGCTCTTGCCCTTGCGCACTACCGAGATGCCACGCTCCTTAGAATAGCCATAGTTAAGATAGAGGTCTATAAGCATCTCGTTCATAGTCATGCCTTTATCCTTAGCCCAAGCAGCAATCTCACACATCAATGGAATTGATGAAACGGCATCTTTGTCGCGGGCAAAAGTCTCTGGCAGGAAGCCATAGCTCTCCTCGCCACCACCCAGGTAGCGTCCCTTGCCTTCCATCTCGCGCATGACTGTAGCAATCCACTTGAAGCCTGTGTAGCAGTCAAACATCTTCACACCAAGTTTGTCGGCCATACGTTTGATAGTCTCACTGGTAACAATTGTCTTAACGATGTATTCGTCACCCTTAAGGTTGCCAAGTTCACGATTGCGTGTGAGCAGATAGTAATGGAAGATAATCTGAATTTGATTGCCATTTACAAGTTCATATTTCCCCTTATTGTTCTTGAATACCACACTGATGCGGTCGGCATCGGGGTCGCTGGCAAGAGCAATATCGGCTTGTGTCTCGGTGGCTTTGTCAATGGCCATCTGCATTGTTGGAGCATTCTCGGGGTTGGGCGACTCAACAGTTGGGAAGTCACCGCTCATAACGTCCTGCTCGGGCACATGAATAATATTCTTGAAGCCCCATCGCTCGATAGAGCGAGGAATAATATAGCGTCCCACTCCATGAATTGGGGTGTAAACAATCTTCAGGTCGCTATGACGCGCGTTAACCTCTGGGCTGAGAGAAAGCTTGTAAATGTCCTCGATATACTTGTCATCAAGTTCTTTACCCACAATCTCTATAAGGTCGGGATTACCGTCAAACTTGATTTCGCTCACATCCTTGATTTTATTCACATAGCTTATAATGTTCACATCATGAGGCGAAACCACCTGTGCGCCATCGTCCCAATAGGCTTTGTAGCCGTTATACTCCTTTGGGTTGTGAGATGCTGTAATATTAACACCACTCTGGCAACCGAGCAAGCGAATTCCATAAGACACCTCTGGAGTTGGACGTGGACCCTCAAAAAGGTATACCTTAATTCCGTTTGCACTGAAAATGTTGGCAACAGTCTCGGCAAAAAGGCGGCTATTGTTTCGCACATCATGCCCAACAATCACCTTGCGCTCAGGAAGTTCCTTAAATGCTTCGTTGATATAATTGGCAAGGCCTTGTGTTGCGGCACCCACAGTGTAGATATTCATGCGGTTACTGCCTGGCCCCATAATGCCACGCAATCCTCCAGTACCAAACTCCAAGTCTTTATAGAAAGACTCTATTAATTCTGTCTTGTCGTCGGCTTCAATCATAGCTTTGACTTGAGCTTTGGTTTCTTCATCATAGCCCTCACCAAGCCATTGTTGAGCCTTGAGTGTCAACTCTTGTATAAGTTTTTCGTCATTCATAATATTACAGATTAATTTATTGTTATTATTTTCTCCACAAAGTTAGCAATTCTTGAACAATTACCCAAAGAAAGCTTTGAAAACTTTTATCATATTGATATGGTCGTCGACCGAAGCAGTCTCTCGAGCCGAATGCATGGCAAGTAAAGGATTGCCCACATCAACACCTTCAATGTCGATTTGCCCAGTGAGAATATTGCCCAAAGTAGAACCACCAGCAACATCGCTGTGATTAACGAAATACTGGCAGGGTGAATCAGCTGCATCACACAAACTCTTGAATATAGCAGCCGAATGAGCATCACTCATATACTTGCAGTTGGCATTTATTTTTATGCAAGGTCCACCACCCATCTTTGGATGATTGGTTGGGTCATATTTCTCGCTATAGTTGGGATGATGTGCATGAGCATTATCGGCACTGATAAGGAATGTCTTTTGCAGCGCTATGCAGTACTCGTCAAAGTTACAGCCTTGCGACTCAGCCATGCGTTGGAGCACATTGGCAAGTACAGGTGATCCCGCACCTTGCTTAGTTCCACTTCCTGTTTCCTCATTGTCAAAGATTGCAGCGATGCAGGTTGCCTCGTCGTCGGTTGCTTCGGTGATGGCAGTAATGGCAGCATGAGCCATACTCAAGTCATCGAGCCTGCCCGATGAGATAAACTCATCGTTCAAGCCAAAGGTGCAAGCAGGAGTAGTATCATAGAGGAGCAAGTCAAAATCAAGGATTTCATCAACAGTAACCCCAAGCTCCTGAGCTACAAGATTAAGCAACATGTTGTCAGTCTCAAAACCCTGGTTTACTTTAGCAATGATGGGAAGCATGTCCTTCTGTTTCGACAGATGGTTCCCTTCATTTACGGCACGGTTGAAGTGAATTGCCAAATGCGAAATTTGCATTAATGGGCGGTTAATCTTGATATTCCTTGAAACGACATTAAGAGGATTGTCACCTTTCAAAATCACCCTACCTGCAATTGATAATGGACGGTCAAACCAAGTGTACAAAATTGGGCCGCCATAAACCTCGGTATTAAGCTTTACAATACCTCCATCGCATTTCATCTCGGCATGGGGCTTAATGCGAAAACAAGGTGAGTCGCTATGGGCCGCCACAATCTTGTAGCCGGTCTCTTTGATAGGCCTTTTTCCAACCTTTACGGCAAAGATTGCCGAATCATTCTTTGTAAAAAAGAATCTTTCACCAGCCTTTGCATCTATAGTCTCACTTAATTTTTTCTCGACAAAACCATTTACTTCAAGAATTCTCTTGATAGTGTCGACGGCAAGAAAATTGCATGGACTGTTATCCATGAACTTTAGCAGTGATTCAATATACTTGTCTCTCATAATTAATTGATGATTAGAAATTATCATAATAATCTTTATTTGTCACACTTAATGAATGGAGGGCACGCATGACATTACACAGAGTCTGCCCCCAATATTCAACAAAGTTCTCTTTGCAGATGCCAAGAATCTGCCTTTGTTCCTCGGTATTGAGGTCACGCAACGATGCCACAAGATTATAAAACTCCTGATAGAGGTCGGCAAGATTCTCTGAAATAGAATCAGCAATAGGCGTATCGGAATATTTCATATCCTCCTTGAACACCTCAAGATACACATCATCCTCACCCATGAGCGAAGCGAGGCTTGATTTCACCATATCATAAGTGTTCTCTTCAAGAGCTGGAGTGATTATTGCATCAAAGTAGTCAAGTCCCTGTTCTATGTCAATTACCGTGATATAGATGCGAGGCAAAAGCTTAATCATCGACTCGACAAAGCCCTCACAACCATGATCGGCACAATTTTCAACCAATTCACAGTACTCGTTGGTCAAAGCTATGAAAGCCAAACAAGAAGGTGACAATTTATCGTTTTCCATATTATTTCATGTAAAGTTGATTCTTAATAATGTATTTTTCAACCGCTTCGGGCACATAGAATGTCACGTCTTTCAATTGTGAAAGCCGTTCCCTGATTTGGGTGGAAGATATTTCAATAAGCGGAGCATTCACCACCTGCACCCTATTGCTGTATTTCTCAGGCACCACAATGTCATATCCCCTGCGTGGATAAATCAACACATGAAATTTCTGGATTATCTCATCGCCAGCTTTCCACTTATCGAACAGACACCAGTTGTCGGCACCTATTAAAAGATAGAACTCATCGTCGGGGAATTTCTCTTGAAGAGCATTAAGAGTGTCAATAGTAAATGAGGGCTTTGGAAGATTAAACTCGAAGGCCGAGGTAGAAACATTATCAATCCTCCTCGACACCAGCTCGGTCATGCGCAAGCGATGATAGTCGCTTGCTATTGCAGCCCCCTGTTTTAAAGGATTTTGTGGTGACACCATCAGCCAGAGTGAGTCAAGCTCACTGTTCTCAATAACATAGCTTGCTATTAAAGCATGCCCCACATGAATGGGGTTGAATGAGCCACCAAAAATTCCTATCTTACTCATTGTCTCGCATAAAATCGGTTATCAGACTTTCGGTTTCGGCTACGGCATCATCAAGGACATCGTTAACAACACGGCAATCAAATTTATCGGCAAATGTCAACTCATAAGCTGCCTTGTCAATGCGTTTGTTGATTTCTTCGATATCGTCGGTAGCACGGGCAACCAGTCTTTCCCTCAACGCATCGATTGAGGGGGGCTGTATGAAAATCGAAAGAGCATTGTCGCCATAAAGCCTCTTGACGCTGATGCCACCTTTAACATCAACATCCATTATAACGTTCCTGCCGAGCTTGGTAATGCGGTTTATCTCGCTCTTGAGCGTGCCATAATAGCGCCCCTGATATACCTCCTCAAACTCGGCGAACTCATCCCGTTCAATTCGCTGCTTAAAATCCTCAAGCGACAGGAAATAATAATTCACGCCATCCACTTCGCCCTTGCGTGGCTTGCGAGTCGTTGCCGAAATCGAAAACTCCAATTGCAAGTGTTCCTTCTTCATCAACTCATTAATGATAGTCGACTTGCCTGTACCTGACGGAGCCGATATAACGAAAATTTTACCTTTTTTCATGACTTTGAGTTTTTAAAGCACATTTAATACTTGTTCCTTGATTTGCTCAAGATTATCTTTCATCTCAACGACAAGCTTTTGAAGCTCGGCCTGATTGGCTTTAGAGCCGGTAGTGTTGATTTCACGCCCCATTTCCTGAGCAATGAATCCCAACTTCTTGCCTTGCTTCTCGGCATTATCAAGAGTTTCAATAAAATAATTTAGATGATTCTGCAACCTTATCTTCTCCTCGGTGATATCCAATTTCTCAATATAGAAAATCAATTCCTGCTCAAATCGGTTTTTGTCATAATCAACGTTTTCAAGCTGATGCAATGATTCCTGAATGCGAGATTTTATCTTATCGACTCTTGATGCCTCATAAGGCTCTATTGAATTGAGCAAGGTCTGTATGGCATCAATCTTTTCTTTAA
>CAMJZF010000087.1 GCA_946410125.1 uncultured Prevotellaceae bacterium
GCCTCTTCAAGATCGCTTCCATGGTTGATGTGAATGTGGCGGAACACATTGTTTTTTACTTTATTGCCCGCTGCGAAGTCCTCTTCATGTTCAATGTCCTGGCCATATTCCTTGTGCCAGTTTTGTATCTCGGCTGCAATTTCGGGATTGATGTTGCCTTTGTCATCAATATAGTCAACTCCTTCATACATGTTGATTATTATGTGGAACAACAGGTCAACTCCCTTTCCTGTCTTAAAAACGGTTGGAATCATTGGCACGCCAAAGAGCTGTCCCAGCTTGGCGGTATCAAGCTTGTCGCCTTTGCGTTCCAGGTCATCATACATGTTCAAAGCGCACACCATGCGCAAGTCCATGTCAATGAGTTGCGTTGTGAGATATAGGTTCCTCTCTAAATTGCTCGAGTCGATAACGTTGATGATAACATCGGGGGTCTTTTCGATAATCTGTTTGCGCACATACAACTCTTCGGGACTATAGGCGGTTAGGGAGTAGGTGCCCGGAAGGTCAACGAGATTGAATGTGTAACCTTCAAAATGGCATTTCCCTTCTTTTGCGTCGACTGTCACACCGCTGTAGTTTCCCACATGCTCGGTTGCACCGCTGGCAAAATTAAACAACGACGTTTTGCCGCAATTGGGATTTCCCACAAGGGCGACATTTATAGTGCGTCTTCTCTTTGTTGCAAAGTCTTTTAGTTTCTCTTCGCTATTTGCTTTTAATTCAACTACTTCACTGCCATTCGACTTGATGTCATCATCAATTTGAAGGGCTTGTTCTCTTTTTTCTTCTTCGGTAACAACTTCAATCATTGCCGCCTCGTCGCGACGAAGCGACAGCTCATAACCCATGATGCGATATTTCACAGGATCCTGTAGTGGCGCGTTTAGGATTACCTCAACTGTTTTGCCCTTGATGAATCCCATTTCAATGATGCGCTTGCGAAATCCACCATGACCTTTTACCTTGATTACAATACCTTTTTCGCCGGTCTTAAGATTAGATAATAAAATAAAAAATTATTTTTTGCAAAATTATAGGTTTTGACAGTTTTTTGAAATAACAAGATTATATTATAATATACTTTTTTTCTACCTAATAATAGTGAGTTGGAATTGAATATGAAACAGTTAATGAGTAAGTTTAACTTGAACTGTTTATTGGATTGAAAAACAAATTGTTATTCAACCTACATCGTTTTTTAAGTAAATGTTTGTGTGATTTGTTGTAAAATCCTAACCAATAGCTGTTTTGCATGCAAAATTTATGTAGGATGTTCCATTTCCTTACAAAAAACGTGTTTTTTAGTTTTAGCGATGATAATTTGCCACATTATTTTATTATTATTAATTTTGTCCGATAAATTACTGTAATAAAGAGTTTCTTATGCTTGATTATATTTCAGGAAAAATTGCGGAGCTGAATCCTGCTTTTGCGGTTATCGACAATAATGGTATCGGTTACATGATTAATATATCATTAACCACCTATAATGATATTGTTAAACTAAACAATGATGATGTTGTCAAACTTTATGTTTATGAGGCAATTAGGGAAGATGCACACGTGCTTTTCGGGTTTAGTCTAAAACGTGAGCGTGAACTGTTCTTGTTGCTTATAAGTGTTAGTGGAGTGGGACCGAATACTGCCCGGATGATTCTTTCCTCACTATCGCCTGCCGACCTTGAGCAGAGCATAGCAACCGGGAATGTGGGAGTGCTGAAATCGGTGAAAGGAATTGGGGGAAAAACAGCTCAAAGAATATTAGTTGACCTTAAGGATAAAATAAAAGTAGCATCCGATACGTTATTAGATAATAATAGCGCTAATAATGCGGTTTATGACGAGGCTCTGGCTGCGTTGCTGATGCTTGGTTTCACTCAGCAAATGTCGCAAAAGGCTCTGAAAAAGCTAATTAAAGAGGAGCCCTCGATTAGCGTGGAGACTGCTATCAAGAAAGCATTAAAAATGATGTGATTAGCCTGATAGACAGCTTTGCTTGAAAAAACCGCTCAACGGTGCTCACTGGCTAAGTTGTTGACATGAATTTTTTAAAATTGAGAAAAAATCGACTCTTTACAAAGCTGTTGCTTGGCATGATGATCTATGTCATGGCAGGAGCTATTGTGCATGCTCAATATTCTAAGTCGACATTGCCGCCTCCACCGCCGGTCCCCGACAAGAGTGCCGTGGACAAGGATAATAAGAAAAATGGCATGAAAATGCGCTATGGCGTTCATCCCACAGTGCCCGAGAACTATGACGACCTGAAAGAAGGCGAATATGCCGCCGACCTGAAGAATCCAAGCAACATCGTTACTGAGGCCGAATATGACTACGAAACAGGTTGCTACATCATTCGCACTAAGGTTGGTGACTATGACATAGTAACACCCTTCATTCTCACTGCCGAAGAATACAACAACTTGACTTTGCGAGAGTCGATGATGCAGTACTATCGCCAGAAGAATGCCGAAACTGCTGAGGAAAAGAAGAAAAATCCATTCAACTTCCTTGACATGCAGTTCGGTCTTGGCCCTCTTGAGAAAGTGTTTGGCCCGGGTGGTGTGCAACTCAAGACGCAAGGTTCGGTTCAATTAAAGATGGGTGTCAAGACCAATAAGACCGACAACCCGGCTTTGTCGATGTCGGCAAAGCGGAAGACTTATTTCGACTTTGACCAGAAGATTCAAGCCACAATTCAAGCATCGGTTGGCGACAAGATGAAGTTCAACATGACCTACAATACCGATGCGACATTTGAATTTGACAACAAGAACCTCAAGCTTGCCTATGAGGGCAAAGAGGATGAAATAATCAAGAATATAGAAGCCGGTAATGTGAGCATGACTACCGGGTCGTCTCTCATCAGGGGCGGTTCGGCTTTGTTTGGCATAAAGACTAAACTGCAGTTTGGACGTCTCACTGCCACAGCTTTAGTCTCCCAACAAAATTCTGAATCACAAACGGTTAATACACGTGGTGGTGCTCAGACAACCGATTTTTATATTACCGCCGACAAGTATGACCAAAACCGTCACTTCTTCTTGTCGCACTTCTTTAGGGACAATTACGATACTTGGACGTCGAAATTACCATTGGTTTCCAGCGGTATCAACATTACCCGCATTGAGGTGTGGGTAACCAACAAGCGAGGCAATTTCAACGAGTCGCGCAACATTATGGCATTTATGGATGTTGCCGAGAATCAGCACATTGGGAACAGCCACTGGATTGCAACGGCAGGTCAGGCCAACCCTACCAACACTTCTAACAACCTGCTTGACGAGATTAAGACTAACTATCCCGATGCCCGTTATATTAGTCAAGCCTCCACGGCCTTGGCACCTTTGAGCGCCTTTGATTTTGAAGGCGGTAAAGACTATGAAAAGATTGAGAGTGCACGCTTGTTGTCGTCAAGCGAATATAAGTTGAATTCTTCTCTTGGATATATTTCTCTTAACACAGCTCTCAGTAGCGATGAGGTTCTGGCGGTCGCTTATCAGTACACCTATCTGGGAAAGACTTATCAAGTAGGAGAATTCGCCAGCGACATTGCCTCTACCGAGCAGTCGCTATATGTCAAGATGCTTAAATCAACGACCATCAACACCAAGGTTCCCATGTGGGACCTGATGATGAAGAATGTTTATTCGTTAGGCGCTTATCAGGTTCAGAAAGCCAACTTCAAGCTTAATATAAAGTATCTTAACGACACCACAGGAACCGAGATGCCTTATATTAATGAAGGAAACATTGCAGGCGAACCGCTCATTAGAGTCATGAATCTTGACCGACTGGATGCTAACGGCAATTACAATAGTGATGGACGTTTCGACTTCATTGAGAATTACACCGTCACTACTTCGGGTGGTAAGGTGATATTTCCTGTGGTAGAACCTTTTGGCTCGCACCTTCGCAAAAAAATTGGCAACGATGCAATAGCCGACAAATATGTTTACCAGGAGTTGTACACCATGCAGCTCACCGAGGCGCAACAGGTGCAGGACAAGAACAAGTTTGTGCTTCAGGGTGAGTATCAGTCAACCAACAAGAACACCATCAGCCTTAATGCCACCAATGTGCCACGAGGCTCGGTTATTGTTACTGCTGGGGGCGTCACTCTTACCGAGAACAGCGATTATACCGTCGACTATACGATGGGTACCGTAACCATTACCAATCAAAGCATTGTTGATGCAGGCACCAATATAAGCGTTTCTTTGGAAAACCAATCGACGTTTAGCACTCAGCGCAAGACATTGCTTGGACTCGACCTTGATTATGCCTTTAACGATAATTTCCATGTGGGCGGAACTGTGATGCACTATGGCGAGAAGGCGTTGACCGAGAAAGTTTCTATTGGTAATGAAATTGTAAATAACACCATTTGGGGGGCACGGGTGTCTTACAAGTCTAATTTCATGTGGCTCACCAATCTGCTCAACAAGATTCCCACCGTCAATGCCACCGCCCCATCTTCGGTTAACATCAACGGTGAGTTTGCACAACTTTTGCCCCACCAGTCTCGCACAGGTTCTAATGCAGGTAGCTCCTATATCGACGACTTTGAGTCGACACAGACTGGAATAGACCTGCGCTCTCCTTATTCATGGTTCCTCGCTTCCACACCTTATGACAATGGCAACGATGCTCTCTTCCCCGAGGCTGCACTCTCCAATGATGTGAATTATGGCAAGAACCGTTCGCTCTTGTCGTGGTACTATATCGACCGCTTGTTTACTCAGCGAAACTCGTCCTACGCTCCTGGGTATATTAAGAACGACCTCGACCAGTTGTCTAATCCTTATGTAAGGGAGATTCCTTACACCGAAGTGTTCCCTGGCCGTGAGCTTAACTATGGAGAAGCTTCTACGATTCAAACTCTTAACCTGTCGTTCTATCCCAAGGAGCGTGGTCCTTATAACCTTGACGCCGAGAACATCGACGCTAACGGATTCTTGCTTAACCCCGAAAAGCGATGGGGTGGTATTATGCGCAAGATCGACAACACCGATTTTGTCACTAACAACGTTGAATACATCAAGTTCTGGTTGCTTGACCCCTTCCTTGACGATGAAAATCCCAATAAGGACGGCGGTGATTTCTACATCAACTTGGGCGAGATTAGTGAGGATATCCTCAAGGACGGACTCAAGAGCTATGAGAACGGACTCCCATACGTCGACACCGACACCGAATCGGTTCGGGAAACTAACTGGGGTAGGGTTTCTACCAAGTCGTCGCTCACCTATGCCTTTGAAACCGCCACGGGGTCCCGCATCAGGCAGGACGTGGGTCTTAATGGCCTTAGCACTGCCGATGAGCAGTCGTTCCCAGCTTATAGAGACTACGTTAACAAGTTGCGTAATGTTCTCCCTCCCGAAACAATCTCTCAGATGGAAGGCGATCAATTCTCGCCTATCAATGACCCGGCAGGCGATAATTATCACTTCTACCGTGGCTATGATTATGACGAGCAGAGGCTTTCGATTCTCGAGCGTTATAAGAGATATAATGGCACCGAGGGCAACTCTCTTGCACAGGAAGATGCCGCCGATGGCATGTATCAGAGTGCTCGCAGCGTTCCCGATGTAGAGGACATCAACCAGGATAACACTCTCAACGAATACGAGCGTTATTTCCAGTATAAGGTGTCGATTCGCCCCGAAGACCTGCAGGTTGGCAAGAATTTTATTATCGACAAGCAGGAGTCGGTTCAGCGCACTCGCAATGGAGAAGACCAGCACGTCACTTGGTATCAGTTCTGTATCCCTATCAAGAGCTATGACAAGGTAATTGGTTCTATCAACGACTTCTCGTCAATCAGATTCATGCGTATGTTCCTAACCAATTTCAAGGAAACTGTGCATCTCAGGTTTGCCTCTCTTGAGCTGGTAAGAGGGGAGTGGCGCAATTATGACTACAACCTGAATTCTCGCAACGATGTCCCTGGCAGTGGCATTATCGACGTGAACACTGTTAACATTGAGGAGAACGCGAGCCGTGAGCCTGTCAACTATGTGCTGCCTCCGGGTGTTTCAAGAATAATTGATTCGGGACAATCTCAAATCACTCAGCTCAATGAGCAGTCTATGCAGATGAAGGTCGATGGTCTTGAGGCTGGTGACGCACGTGGTGTTTACCGCAACACCAATCTTGACCTTAGAACTTATAAGCGACTGCAGATGTTTGTTCACCATGAGGCTTTCATCGACGATGCTACTAATCTCAAGAATGGTGACATCTCTATCTTTGTGCGCATGGGTTCTGATGTCAAGAACAACTATTATGAATATGAGATTCCGCTGGTTGTTACTCCTCCAGGGCATTATAGCACTAACAGTTCGGCCGACCGACTTGCTGTTTGGCCCAATGAGAATATGCTCGACCTTGACCTTGACGTGCTCACTGCGGTAAAGAAAAACCGTAATGCAGCCAAGATGGCTGGAGATCCTGACGTTGCCTACACCAAGAGGTATCAGGAGCAAGACCCTAACAACACCCGCAACCATGTGTATGTCATGGGTAATCCCTCCTTGAGCAAGGTGAGGGTAATGCTCATTGGTGTGCGAAACAACACAGCCGGTACTACCAAGAACTTCGTTGTTTGGGTCGACGAGTTGCGTGTTACCGACTTCGAAAGTGACGGCGGTTGGGCTGCCAAGGCCAGCATGAGTCTTAACCTCAGCGATATAGGCGTGGTTAATGTGGGCTGGCACAAGGAGACCAGTGGCTTTGGCTCGGTTGACCAAAGCATGAACAACAGGCGTCTCGACAATTACGACCAATACAACGTTGCCGTTCAGGCCGACTTGGGGCGTTTCATCCCCGAGAAGGTTAAGCTCCATGCTCCTGTCTACTATTCTTACAGCAACGAAAAGATAACACCCAAGTACAACCCGCTTGATGAGGATATCCTTCTCAAGGATGCTCTTGAGGCGTGTGCTACCGATGAGCAGAAGGACTCAATCAATAATTACGCTGTTTCGGAGACTGTTGTGAAGAACTTCTCTATATCGGGATTGAAATTTGATGTGAAGAGCAAGAATCCTATGCCTTGGGATCCTGCCAACTTCACTTTCAATTACTCATTTAACAAGACTCACAAGAGCAACCCTGATTATGTCTATGAAAACACCAATGACTATAGGGGTAGCATGCAGTATAGCTGGACTCCTTATATTAAGCCTTTCAAACCTCTTGACAAGGCTATAGACGCCAAGCGCAAGAACCTCAAGTTCTTCAAAGAATGGGAGTTCCGATGGCTTCCCAATTCCATCGCTTTCAGTACCAATATCTCAAGATATTACTATGAGCAGCAAACTCGCAACGAAACCGACGTAGATATTATTCTTCCTGTTTCGGTGAGCAAGAACTTCTTGTGGGATCGACAGTTTGCTCTGTCATGGAACTTTACCAAGTCGCTCAACATGTCGTTCAATAGCCAGACAACGGCCCACATTCTTGAGCCCATTGGCCAGGTTAACAAGAAGCTCTTCCCCGATGAATATCGCGATTGGCGTGATAGTGTGTGGCGCAGTATTAAGGATTTGGGTACTCCTTGGGCTTATAATCAAACCTTCACGGCTTCTTATAAGGCACCGTTCAGCAGCATTCCAATCTTGAGCTTCATTACTGCCAACGCTACCTATAACGCTACCTATAACTGGAATCGTGGTACTGTTATTGCCGATGTCTTCTCGGGAAACAATATAGCCAATCAATCTTCATTTAATGTTGATGGCAGGTTTAACCTTGAGACTCTATATGGCAAGATTCCATATCTCAGTGATGTGAACAAGCGCTTCTCATCATCGGGTGCTGGCAGTCGCGATCGCAACGCCGGCAAGAAAGATGCAAAGAAACCCAAGAAGTTTGACCGTACCTTCCAGCTTAGCAACGACACCACTACTTTAGTCAAGCACAACATGAACGTCAAGAAGGTTCGTGTTACAGCAACCACTATCGACGGTAAGCGTTATCCTATCAAGTATAATGTCAAGGATAATAACAACATCGAGATATTGAACCGTGACGACAAGAGCATTAAGGTTACTGTAACCGAAATAAAAGGTGGCGAAAAGAAGAACTTTGCTACCGAGCTTGCACAGTATGTGACACGACTGGCAATGAGTGTGCGCAGTGTTAACGTTAAGTGGAGGCAAGTTCAGTCGTTGTCAATACCTCAGTTCATTCCCAATGTTGGTGACATCTTTGGGCAAAGCACTCATTACGACGTGATGGCACCGGGTCTTGATTTTGCTTTTGGTCTGGTGGGACAGGACTACATTGAGAAGGCTAAGAGTAGGGGATGGCTCATGGGTGATTCCACTCAAACTTCACCAGCCATTTTCTCCAAGACTCAGGAGTTTAACATCGAAGCTGTAGTGGAGCCTATTAAGGGACTGAAAATTACCCTTACAGGTAACCGCACCGATAATCGCACTAATCAAATTCAGTTTATGTATGATGATGTGGGAGTGCTCTATTCCGGTACCTATACTAAGACTCACATGGCAATTGCTACCGCCTTGCGCGGGGTGAGCGCCAACAATGAGTATTACAGCGATGCTTTCAATAAGTTCTTGAACAATATCCCTATCGTTGCAAGCCGCATCGAAAATCAATATGCCGGCAAGAATTATCCTAATAGGGGATTCCTGCGTGGCACAGCCTATGCCGACACGCCTTTCAATCCCGAGAGCGGGACTGTTAATCCTGTGGGCAGCGATGTTATGATTCCGGCGTTCATGGCTGCTTATTCGGGCAAGGATGCCAATAAGATTGACCTCAATCCTTTCCCTGGACTAAAGAGCATCTTGCCAAACTGGCGTGTGACCTATGATGGTCTGAGCCGCATCGAGGCTTTCAAGAAGGTATTTAAGAGCTTCACTCTAACGCATGCTTATCAGTGTACCTATTCTGTTGGAAACTTTACAAGTTATACCGACTGGGTTTCTATTGGTGAAGGGCTTGGATTTACTGCCGATGCTCTCACGGGAGGACCAATACCCAACTCTCCTTATAATATCTCATCGGTTACGATAACCGAGAAGTTTGCTCCACTAATTGGTATTAACGCAACGCTTAAGAACGACCTCTCGTTTAATGTCGAGTATCGCGACTCACGCACTCTGGCTCTCAACATCTCAGCTCTGCAACTTGTGGAAACACTCCAAAAGTCGCTTGTGATTGGTGCCAGCTACAAGATTGCAAACTTCAACTCAGTTCTCAAGATCAAGAAAAAACAAGAAGGTATAAATAATGACTTGACACTCAACTTTAACTTGCAGCTTAACAACAACACGGCATTGATTCGCAAGATTGATGTCAATACTACTCAGGCTACAAGTGGAACAAGAACGCTCGGTATCAATTTCGCGGCAAACTATGTCATGAGCAAGCGCATCACTCTGGGAGCGTTCTTTGACCATCAAGTCAACACTCCTCTCGTGTCCTCGACTTCTTACCCAACAACCAATACCAATTATGGTATCTCGGTTAATGTCTCACTCACCAAGTAAGAGCAATAAAGGGTACTCAGCCCCCTCTCGTTCAATCTCCCCACTTTTTTCACACGATTAAATTAATCGTCTGAAAAAAATCGATGGGGAGAACGAGAGGGGGCTGTGTGCCCTTGTGTCCTTCCTACATCTAAAGCAATTATGAATTGTGCATTAAATCTAAAGCAACTGTATGTCTGTTGTATAGAATTATTTTTCAAAAAACCATTATAAATAATTGTGAAAATAGAAAATTGGTATTAACTTTGCATTCGACAAGTTAGCCCAAGAGAGGGCGGCGGGTCAAGGATAGTCTGCATATATAATATAATGTATAGCTGCCGGCTTCCTGAACATTATGGTAAAGGACGTTTACTAACGGCGTTATCTTCCGTTCTCAGAATCTCGCAAATTCTTAAAACTCCAGAAGATACGGCAACAAAGTAGGCGTCCACGTTGGGTGAATTTTATGCCCTTGCTTCACCTTGTT
>CAMJZF010000088.1 GCA_946410125.1 uncultured Prevotellaceae bacterium
TCAGTTTGATGAACTCGGTTTCTAAACAATTGTGCATTAAGCATTGTGCATTAAGCATTGTGCGTTATGAATTGTGCATTATGAATTGTGCATTAAGCATTGTGCATTAAGCATTGAGCTGTGCAATGCATTGAGCCAGACTTTCCTCCCAGTAGGGAATTTCTAAGCCCAGTGTTGTTTTAATCTTGCTCTTGTCGAGAACGCTATAGTGAGGGCGTTTGGCAGCGGTTGGGTAGTCCTCGGTAAGGCAAGGGGTTACGTGGCAAGTGGTGATGCCGGCGATGCGGTGTATAGCCATCGTGAAGTCATACCACGAGATGGCTCCTTCGTCGCTAAAGTGGTAGATGCCGGGGTGCCATTGGTCGCAGTCGATGAATTTCTTGACTACACTGGCAAGGTCGAGGGCAAACGTTGGTGTGCCCACCTGGTCGCTCACCACACGCAGGCTGTCGCGGTTGCGGCCGAGTTCGAGCATTGTTTTTACAAAGTTCTTGCCGTGAGGTGAATAGAGCCAAGAGGTGCGCACTATAATGCTTTCGGGAGCCTCGGCCATGACGCGTCGCTCGCCATCGGCTTTGGTGCTGCCGTAGACCGACGTGGGGCAAATCTTGTCATCTTCGCGATAAGGTCGGCAACTTGTGCCGTCAAACACGTAGTCGGTTGAGATGTGAATGAGCCGTGCGCCATGGCGGTGGGCGGCCTGGGCAAGCAGGGCTGGGGCTTCCACATTAAGGCTGGTGCATAACTGGATGTTGCTCTCGGCAGCATCAACGGCGGTGTAGGCTGCACAGTTGACGATGTAGTCAACCTTGTTGCTTGCCAGGCAATTGTCTATTGCCTGTGCATTGGTGATGTCGAGCTCTTCAATATCGGTGAAGATGGCATTGACAAAGATGTCGCCGTCGAGCACATAGCGCATTTCGCGCCCTAACTGGCCATTGGCACCGGTAATAAGTATCGTTTTCTTCATTTATCTCTTTGTTATTCTAAGTCGTCGGTAAATAATGGCTTCTCCTCATTTTTCTTGTAATAAGCTGCGAGAAGGCCAATGAAATGTGAAATCTGGCTGATGGCAGCTTGGGTGTCCTTGCCAATTTCCTTGCCTTGCAATTTTAGCATCAGGGTGCCATAGAGTGCGTTGAAGCAGGTCTCGAGTTCTCCCACTTGTTGGGCTTGGGGAGTCTTGGAACGCAGCTCCACGATAAAAGGCAGTGTCTTGTAAAATTCTGCCCCATATTCAGGGTACTTTGGGCTTTTTAGCAACTCGTTGTGCAAGTCGTTAAGGCGTATGAGAACGTTTTTGTTGATTTGCAGGTGCCCGCTTTCTTTCTTGTTCTCATGCTGCATCATGATGATGAGCGACTCCCACCAGTCAATGATTTCCTTGCGAGTGCTCTCATCAACGTCATAGCGGTCGATGATTTCTGCTTTTATCTTGTCGATATCCATGCCGAGGGCACGCATGATGTCCTCTACCTGCCACATGTAAAGCAGGTACTCGGCAATGTTCTCTTTGCGCTTGGCTTGGGCAATTAGCATTTTGAGTTATCAGTTATCAGTTGTCAGTTATCAGTTAGATAAAACAATTTTAGGTATTAAAAAAAACCTATCCAAATTTGCTTATCTGCCGCAGTTTTTCTTCGTCAACAATCTTGATGCGGCGGCCGTCAACTGTGATAATGCGCTCTTGGGCAAATGCCGACAGGGTGCGAATGGCGTTGCTGGTGGTCATGTTCGACAAGTTGGCAATGTCTTCGCGCGCCATGTAAATCTTCAGGGTCTTGCCGTCGTCTTCAAAGCCATAATTGTCAATAAGCAGGATCAGTGCCTCGGCAAGGCGGCCGCGAATGTGCTTTTGTGTCAGCGTTACTATCTTAGTGTCGCTGCCTCCCAGGTTTTTCGACAACTCGTGGATGAAGAACCACGCCAGGTCGCGATTGTTGTCAATCATGCTCTTTACTAATTCCATGGGCAGGGAGCCAACCGACGATGGCTCGAAAGCGGCTGCACTCGACACGTAGGGCTCGTTGGCAAAATAGGCACGGTAACCAAAGTATTGGATAGGGCGATAAAGGCGCAAGATTTGTTGCCTGCCGCCAATGCCGTCTTTGTATAGCTTTACTTTGCCTTTTAGCAGGCACCACAGGTACACAGGATCATCTTTCTCGGCATATATAATCTGATTCTTCTTGAATGTGTGAATCTCAAAGTTGTCGGTGATAAGTCGCTTTTCTTCGGCATTGAGCAGGCTCCATATCTCCGCCAAATCTTCACTAATAACCTTCTCGAGGGTACTTTTTATATTCATCTGCTTAAGAATTATGCTTTTAAACATGCAAATTTACTGCTTTTATCCCACACTGCAAAATTAAGTAGTCGTTTTTTGTACTTTTCCTGTTTTTTGGAATGGAACACGCCCTAATTAAGGGGAGAGGGGAGAGGGTGAGAGATGTGTGTTTTTTTAATATGTCTTTTTCATGGCATCAAGTGCTATTTTTGCAGCATCATTAACTTTTAAATAATATTTATATGCAAAACAAAACAAACAACAAAACAGTAAAAAGTCAAGGAGCGGTTCTTGTTAACCGCAGTATCATGAAGTGGCAACACTTTGGCGAGCCAAGTTACCTCACCGTGTTTCTCACCCTGCTGCTTGTCGCCAACCATGCTCCGCGGTGGTGGAAGGGCATGAAGATTGAGCGTGGCGAAACAGTGATTTCCTACCGAAGCCTTAGCAAGATTTGCAACCTGTCACAGCCCACCATCAGCAAGGTCCTCAAGGGACTCGAAAAGAGCGGTGAGATAGAGCGCAGGAAATTAAATAATTTTTATTGTATAACCAGAATTTGCAAATATAGTGATTATCAGTCACTTGAGATGCTAACTGCTAAAGATGATTTAACCCTAAGTTTAGCAGAACAAGAACCTATTGATGATAATAGTATAAATAATATATATAATATATATAATAACAACAATAATTGTTCTGCTAAAAACAATCTCGATGAAGATGAAATCTTGCTAAAAATCATGTCGAGCGGAAACGTGATAGAGCAGTTCTGCAAGAGCGAGGGCATAACAGTAGGGCAATTTGAGCAACTTGCCAGTGAGGTTTTCAATGACTGGAACCTAACCAAGCCAGTTCACAATAATGAAAAAGAAACACGAGTACACTTGCTAAATGCGGTAAGAAAAAAGATTAGTTCTCGCAATCTTGTGAGCAATGACCTTGACAGCCGCCTCGCCCCGTTTATCGCCACCTGCAAGAGCCTCATTGAGCAGGGCTATCACGCGGGCGACGTGCGTGAGTTCTACCGCTACTGGACCCAGCCCTGCAACGACCGCAGCGGCCGCCTGCTCTTCGAGAGCGTGAGAGCCTGGGATGCCGAGACCAAGTTTCTCGACTATTTCAAGAACAAGAAATAACCAATAAAGAACAAGAAATAACCAATAACAACAAGTAATCTTTGGTTCTCTTGGTTTGAAATAATGTGGGGCTCTTATATAAACTCAAAACAACAAATATTTTTTTTTGATTGGTGAAGATTCGCCAAAAAATAGTAATTTTGCATTCATTCCTTAGCGGGGTGATTTATAACTAACTGATAATAAGGTATTAATTTTGAAATGAAATCATTTTTTGCGCAAATAAGAAAAGAACCGGGCTTTATAATGGCAGTCAATTTCGTCATTCTCATGGTGATTTACATGCTGTCGCGATGGTTCTTTTATTACATGAACATTAACAGTTTTCAAGATGTCACATTCAGCGACATGATGGCAATCTCATGGGGTGGCTTGCGATTTGACTTGAGTGCCCTGTGCTATCTCAACGCTTTGTGCATCGTGATGCAGTTTTTGCCCATCAAGCAACGCTATAACGTCGGGTATCAGCGAGTAGTTAAGATTCTCTTTCTCGTTGTGAACACGCTTGGCCTTGTGGTGAATGCTGCCGATATCGTGTATTTTGAATTTGGTGGGCGAAGGACTACCGCAACAATTTTCTCGGAGTTTGGCGGTGAAGAAAATCTTGGCAAGATTTTTCTCAACAGCATCACCGAGTATTGGCAGGTATGGCTATTCGGTATTGCAACGATTCTTGCTGTCGTGTTTCTCTATTATAAGCCAATTAAAAGAGACAGGCCTAAAGAAGAATTTCCCAAAGGCTGGGTGTTTTATTCAACCCACACTGCGATTTTCTTGGTTGCATTATTGTTGACCTTAGGCGGACTCAGGGGGGGGGTGAGCTGGAAGATGCACCCCTTGCGGCAAGACTCTGCCGAGCTCTATTGCAAGAAGCCTATTGAGGCGGCTATCGTGCTTAACACACCTTTTACCCTCATTACCACGGCTCATAAAGGGCACTACAAAGACCCTCATTTCTTCAAGGAAGACGAGAACCTGGATAAAATCTTCAATCCCATCAGGAACGAGAAGCCTAAGGGTGGCGAAATGCGCAAGCTCAACGTCGTGGTTTTGATTCTGGAGAGCTTCTCGATGGAATACACCGGTTATTTCAATAAGCAGCGCGATGGAGGGAAATTTCAAGGCTACACTCCGTTCCTCGACTCGTTGTTGAGCGTGAGCTATAGCTTTGAGTATTGCTTTGCCAATGGCATGCGCTCGGTCGACTGTATGCCGGCAGCCTTTGCGGGCATTCCGCGTTACGTAAATCCTTATTGCTATTTCGCCTATTCTAACAATACGCTCCAGGGGCTGCCCGAGATGCTTAAGCAGGAGGGCTATTCTACCGCGTTCTTCCACGGAGCACCCAACACCACTCTTGGCTTTAAGGGATTTACCAATTCTATAGGGTTTGAAACCTACTATGGCATGGATGAATATCCTGTCAAGGACGACTTTGATGGCACATGGGCGATTTTTGACGAGCCTTATCTTCAATATTTTGCCGCTAAGACCAAGGAGTTTGCACGCAAGGGTAAGCCGTTCTTCCTGACAGTTTTTACCGCTTCAAGTCACGAGCCGTTCAAGATTCCCGATGAGCATAAGGCGCAATTTACGCGTGGCGAAATTCCCATGCACCGAGCCATCAGCTATGCCGACTATTCTCTAAAGCGATATTTCGAGCAAGTGAAGAATGAGCCGTGGTTTAAGAATACAATCTTTGTTATTACTGCCGACCATTGTGGGGTGAGCCATCGTGAGGATTACAACAATGAGATGGGGCGTTTCCTGATTCCCATTTTCTTCTACACGCCAGGAGGGCAGCTGCCCGTCAAGTGCGACTCTACGCGCCTCATCCAGCAGACCGACATTGCACCCTCATTGCTCTCGCTGCTCAATTACCCGAAGCCGTTCTTCTCTTTTGGAAAAGACGTTTTTGACGATTCTCCTTCTTTTGTCAACTATGTCTTTAACGACAGGAACGGGAACTCGATGTACTATCTCGACGACCTTATGATTGAATATAGCGGCAATCGACTCATCGGCATTTTCGAATTCAAGAAGGATTTCTCGTTGAAAAAAAATCTCTTGAACAAGAAAGACCAGTATCCACAGCTGCCGTTCATGCAACGGCAGATGGAAGCGATTCTGCAGCAGTACATTACCAGAATGAAGCAAAATCGTCTCACCGCCCAATAAAGGTCACCTGCCCCCAAAAACAACTAAATAATCTGAATATATCTCGGATAATTCAAACCAAAGCAACAAAATAATAACCAAAATAACAAATATTTTTTTGTTCTCTTGGTTTATTCTTGGTTCTCTTGGTTTGAAATAAAGTGTAGCTATTATGTCAAACTAAAACAAGAAAAAAATGACCAATAGGCCCTAAAAACTAAAAACTATTCACTACCTTTGCAACTGATTTCGTAAAAAACTAATAATATTCTAAAGATAATGAAAAATAAAGTAAGGGTACGCTTTGCCCCATCACCAACCGGACCGCTGCACATTGGCGGTGTGAGAACAGCACTCTACAACTATCTCTTTGCCCGCCAGAATGGCGGCACAATGATTCTGCGCATCGAAGACACCGACAGCAATCGCTTTGTGCCTGGTGCCGAGGACTACATCAACGAGGCTCTGGCATGGCTTGGCATCGGCATTGACGAGGGCGTTAAAGAGGGTGGCAACTATGGCCCTTACAAGCAGAGCGAGCGTCGCGACATCTATCGCCGCTACGTTAAGCAACTGCTCGACGACGGCAAGGCTTACATTGCTTTCGACACCCCCGAGGAACTCGACGCTAAGCGCAAGGAAATCGCCAATTTCCAATACGATGCCAAGACTCGTGGCATGATGCGCAACTCGCTGACCATGAGTAAGGAAGAGGTGGATAAGCTCATCGCCGACGGCGAGAAATATGTAGTGCGCATTCTCATCGAGCCTGGCCGTGAGGTTAAGGTGAATGACCTTATTCGTGGCGAGGTCACTGTCAACAGCTCGGTAGTCGACGACAAAGTGCTCTACAAGAGTGCCGACGACCTGCCCACCTACCACTTGGCAAATATCGTTGACGACCACCTGATGGAGGTCTCGCACGTGATTCGTGGTGAGGAGTGGCTGCCCAGCGCTCCACTACACGTGCTGCTCTATGAGGCCTTGGGGTGGAAAGACTCAATGCCACAGTTCGTTCACTTGCCACTGCTCCTTAAGCCCGACGGTAAGGGCAAGCTCAGCAAGCGCGACGGCGACCGCTTAGGCTTCCCCGTGTTCCCGCTCGAGTGGCACGACCCAGTGAGTGGCGAGATGAGCAGCGGCTACCGCGAGCGCGGCTATCTGCCACAGGCGGTTGTTAACTTCCTTGCTCTGCTGGGCTGGAATCCAGGTACCGACCGTGAGATTTTCTCGATGGACGACCTCATCAGGGAGTTCTCGTTTGACCACTGCTCCAAGAAGGGCGCGAAGTTCGACTTCGAGAAGGGCAAGTGGTTCAACCATGAGTATCTTATCAATATGGATGATGCCGAGCTGGCCAAGCTTTTCAAGCCCCTTCTTGCCCAGCACGGCGTTGATGCCTCACAGTTCACCGACGACTATATCACCCGCGCCGTGGGCATGATTAAGAGCCGCATTAGCTTTGTGGGCGACATCTGGGAAAACGCTAAGTTCTTCTTCCAGGCTCCCACCGACTATGCCCCCAAGGACATCAAGAAACGCTGGAAAGAGGACACTCCCGCGACCATGCACCGCCTCATCGAGGTCATCAAGGGCATCGACGACATGACCAGTGCCCACGCCGAGGAAGTGGTGCTTGGCTGGATTAAGGACAACGAGCTGCACATGGGCAACGTGATGAACGCCTTCCGCCTCACCGTTGTGGGCGAGTGCAAGGGACCTCACATGTTTGACATCGCCGAGCTCATGGGCAAGGACGAGATTATTGCCCGCATCGAGCGTGGAATTGAGAATATCAAGCCCGTGACAGAGTGAACAAATGAAGAGCCGACTTGTTGCTATATTGATAGCCATGATGTGGCTGGCTGTCGCCAGCGCCCAGGAGCTTGAATGGAGCGTTGACATGAACGCCGTGTTCAAGAACTCGGAGGTGGAGAAAAGCGAGACTCCTGGCGAGACTAATATTTTCACCCGCATCACGCCAATGATTGGCGTGTCGATGGACAGCACCCGCCATCGCATTATGGGTGGAGTGACGTGGTATCAGCCCATGAACGATCACCTGCATGGCTACAAGGTGGTGCCGGCGCTCTACTATCAATACAAAGACCGCAGGCGAGGGGTGGATTTCAAGCTGGGTATGATTCCCAATGAGCGAGCATCTTTGCCCGCTTATCTGTGCAGCGACTCGGTGAACCGCATGAGCCCCAATGTGAATGGACTCATAGTATCACTCATTAAAACGCATTTTTTTGTTGGTGCAATGCTTGATTGGCGGCAAATCATGACAAAACATCGCCGTGAAGCGTTCATGGTGCTGGGTGATATAGGTTGGCGCAACTCCACCACTGCCAATGCTGGCGATAATAACATAACTATAGCATCGACGATTGCCTATAACCACTTGGCAAGAAGTGGGGCGAGGCCCGAAGGCGAAGGTGTGGTGGATAATTTCATCGCCAATCCACGAGTCATGTACACTCACTGGTGGCGCAATGCATCAATCACGGTCGAGGCGGGAATGTTGCTCTCGTGCGACCGCGACCGCGTTGGTGACGACAAGTGGCTCACTCAGGCAGGATTCTTTGGCTCAGCGGTTGGTAACTGGAAGTGGCTCACAGTGCGTCAAGGCATCTATGCAGGCAAGCGGCAGATGCCTCTCTACGAGAAATATGGCTCCCTGCTTTATCAGGAGCAAAATTTCTTTCGCGACAAGTTCTATAGCCGCACCGATGTATCTGCCACAATTTTTAATACCGACTACATTAACATCAGCGCGCAATTATCCTATCATGTGACCGACCGAACCTCTGCCTTCTGGCAACAGCTCGCAGTGCGCTTCTATCTCGACCGCAGCTTGTGGAGGAAATATAAAAAGAAGGAGCAACGCAATTTTTATTCTCCTCTCCCTTCGCAATTCTAACACCTATTCTTAATCTTAAAATGAATTTCCTGTATAATATAGCTATGGCAGCCACGGGCTGGGGAATGCGCTTGGCATCGCCCTGGCACCACAAGGCGCAGCTCACGGTGCAAGGCCGGGCAAGAACTATTTTCTACCTGAAAGAGACTCTCGACCCCGAGGGTGGCTACATCTGGATTCACGCCGCTTCGCTCGGCGAGTTTGAGCAGGGCAGGCCACTCATCGAGAAAATTCGTGAGGAGCAGCCCGGAGCCAAGATTCTGCTCTCGTTCTATTCGCCCAGCGGCTATGAGGTGCGCAAGCACTACGATAAGGTCGATGCTGTGTGCTATATGCCTGTCGATACCCCTCGGCGTGTCAAGGAGTTTCTCGACGTGGTGAAGCCCAAGATGGCGATTTTTGTCAAGTATGAGTTTTGGGGCAACTTTCTTGAGCAGCTCAAGAGTAGGGGAGTGCCCACCTATATTATATCATCTATCTTCCGCGAGAGCCAGAGCTTTTTCAAGCCCTGGGGCGGCATGTTCCGCAAGATGTTGCACTGTTTCACTCACCTCTATGTGCAGGACGAGGAGTCGCGCCAGCTGCTGCACGGCATTGGCATCGACAATGTGACGGTGTGCGGCGACACGCGTCTCGACCGTGTGCTCCAAATCAAGGCGCAGGCCAAGGAATTCCCCGCTATCGCACAGATGGTGGGCGATTGCAGGAAAGTTTTGGTGATGGGCAGCTCCTGGCAGCCCGATGAGGACATCGTTATACCTTATTTCAATTCCCACCCCGAGATGAAACTCATCATCGCTCCGCATGAGTTTGACGAGAATCGTCTCAATGCTATGATGGCACGCATCAAGCGGCCGGTGGCGCGCTACACCAAGCTCGACCAGGCGGGTGACCCATCGCAGCTCGACTGCATCATCATCGACTGCTTTGGCATTCTTTCGTCACTCTACCGCTATGGCTCTATCGCCTACGTTGGCGGTGGATTTGGCAGCGGCATCCATAATGTGCCCGAGGCTGCCGTTTATGGCATTCCGGTGATTTTTGGTCCGCGTCACGAGAAGTTTCGCGAGGCAGTGGAGCTCAATGCCTGCGGGGGTGGATTTGCCATTGGCAACGCTCAGCAGTGCCATGAAGTGCTCGACACGCTTCTCAGCGACCCTCAGGCTCTGGAGCAGGCTGGCCAGGCGGCAAGCCAATATATAACCAGCCACACTGGTGCTACCGAGCGCATCTGTGCCGACTTGTTCAAGGCTTAGCCGCATTTAGTGCAGCAATGATGGGTTAATGGACGAAGTGAATGGGCAAAAAGGTATTTTTTTATAAAGAGTGTGCAATTATTGAATTTTATTACTAATTTTGCCTACTTTAATTAGAATGTGTGACATTCACCATGGCTGACAATAAGTTTAAACTACTTGCCTTACTTTGCGCTAATGTTTAAGAAGCAA
>CAMJZF010000089.1 GCA_946410125.1 uncultured Prevotellaceae bacterium
TATTATATGAAAACAACTTTCAGAAGACTTTCGCACTTCTTATTGG
This sequence comes from uncultured Prevotellaceae bacterium, assembly GCA_946410125.1. Classification (GTDB taxonomy): domain Bacteria; phylum Bacteroidota; class Bacteroidia; order Bacteroidales; family Muribaculaceae; genus Sodaliphilus. Next base: position 47 of record CAMJZF010000089.1, read on the forward strand.
AACTTTCACCCTCCCTTAAAATCTAAAAACTCTCTAAAAATTTCCATTATTACCATTTTATTTCTTACCTTTGCACCGCAATTAGTCCAAAAAGGCGACGTTTCGCCTATGCTCTGATAGTTCAACGGATAGAACGTGGGTTTCCTAAACCTAAAATCTGGGTTCGATTCCCAGTCGGAGTACCAATATAACAACGACAACCGTAAGCAACCAACGAAAAACTAAAAAGCAATAATGAAAAAAATTCTACTTCTATCACTTGCCATGGTAGCACTCAGCATGGCGGCTCAGGAAACAAAACCATTTACCATTAGATATATCGACGAAAACAAGCTTTATCAGCAATATGTCGTTGCACAGCAGTACATGCAGCTGCAATCCAAGCTCAAGAGCGACTTCCAGCAGGCGGAGCAAAAGAAACGCGCACAGATAGAGTCTTTCTACAATCAGGTTCAAAACAAGTACAAGAACAACCAGTATAAGACACAAAAAGCACTGGAAGCCGATCAAAAAAAGCTCGAGACCATGCAGGACAACGCACAGAAAGAGATGGAGGCGATGCAGAAGCAGATGGAGCAGCAGCTCAACGAAGAACAGACGAAGCTCGCCAATGAAATTGACCTCTTCCTTGCCGACTTTGCCGTGCGCAACGACTATGACGCCGTGCTGCGCAAGGAAGCTGCCATGTTCATCAACCCCAAGTGGGATGTCACCGACGAGGTTGCCGAGGGGCTCAACGCACGCTACAATGCAGCCCATGCCCCCGAGGGCATCGCTGTCCCTCAAGTCGACGGTCAGTAACGCATAAACATTAACTCTAACATATTCATTATGAAAAAGATTCTATTCGCCCTCGTGGCTTTGATTATGATGGCTGGAACAGCCTTTGCCGACGACAACAACATCGTTGAGATACCTCTCAAGAAAGTCCCTGACCTGGCTTTGCGCACCGTGAAGTCCTACTTCCCCGCCAGCACTGTTGTAAAAGCCGTTAAGGACAAAAGCAAGAACATGAAGAACCACACATGCCTCTTGCTCGACAACGATGCCACCATCGAGTTTGACAAGGACGGTCACTGGATGATTGTTGACTGTCGCTCATGCGAGGTGCCCACACGCATGGTCCCCGGCAAGATCCTCATGTTCCTCAACAAGGAATATCCTAACGCCAAGGTTGTGTTTATGGGACGCGAAATCAAGAACGGCGACATCACAATGATACTCAACGACAAAACCGAGCTTCATTTCACCAACGACCATCAGTTAATACAATAACACAAGCCTTTCTTTAAAGCGGGCCGTCAGCGTACCGCAAGCTTCAGCTTGTGGCAATAAGCCTTGCTCTCCCCTCACACCGGTTTCCAAACAAATAACTTATCGCTGGGGCGAATTTTCTCATCGGTCTTGATCGAGAAACGTTCGCCCTTCACTGTTTTATCCACCGGCTTAAGGTCTACACGAATCTCATCAACCGTCTTGAGCAATGCACCCGTGGTAGGACCGGTAATTATAATCTCGTCGCCCACATGCAGCTCGCCAGCTTCCATCTGGAACTCGGCAACGCCAATCTTCGAGAAATAGCGTATGCCCTTGGCGGCATACACCTTCACATGCGTTGCGCTCGAACCATACTTCGAGGTCCATTCACCCAAACGCTGACCCAGATAATAGCCATCCCAGAAACCGCGGTTGAAAACCCGCGACAGGCGCTCATTCCACTGCTCAATGCGGGCTTCGCTGTAGCTGCCGTCAACAATGGCTTTAAGTGCCTCGTCATAGCAGCTCGCCACGGTGCGCACATATTCCGGCCCACGGGCGCGCCCTTCTATCTTAAACACTCTCACGCCAGCATCCACCAGTTTGTTAAGGAAGTGGATTGTTTTCAAGTCCTTGGGCGACATGATGTATTTATTCTCGATGGCAAGCTCGTCGCCGGTGTCGCGGTCGGTCACCACATAGCTGCGACGGCATATCTGGCGACAGGCACCACGGTTGGCGCTCGAGTTGGCTTCATGAAGGCTCATGTAGCACTTGCCGCTCACCGCCATGCACAACGCGCCATGACAGAACATCTCAAGCCGCACGGGCTCTCCATGAGGACCAGTGATGCCACGGCTTGTTATCGTGTCATGTATCTTGCCCACCTGGTCAAGGTTTAGCTCACGGGCAAGCACCATTACGTCGGCATACTGGGCATAATACTGCACAGCCTCGCTGTTGCTCACGTTTACCTGAGTGGAAATGTGCACCTCCACGCCTATGCTGCGGGCATAGAGTATTGTTGCCATGTCGCTGGCAATGATTGCAGTCAGCTTTGCTTCACGCGCGGCATCCACTATGCGGTGCATGTAGTCGATGTCCTCGTCATAGATGATGGTGTTGACCGTGAGGTAAGTCTTTATACCACGCTCGGCACACCATTGCGCTATCGTGTGAAGATCATCGATCGAGAAATTCACGCTCGACTTGGAGCGCATGTTAAGGTTCTCAATGCCAAAGTAAATGGCATCGGCGCCACCCTGTTGTGCCGCAACAAGCGACTCCCACGAACCCACAGGGGCCATCAGCTCAAAATCACTGCGGCTCCTTGAGCCGTTTATCGTTGATGATTTATCATTTATCATTTTTCCAAAACACATAGTTATTATCTAAAGAATTATCCAGACAATCTATAAGTTATAGACGGTCCAGATAATCCAGTATTTTGTCGCATTACACCAATGTGAGCCAAGCTTTATTTAGCCTCCTTCACCAGGAATATCTCGGTGGGGAAGTGGTCGCTGTAGCCGTTAAGGAACACGCCCGCGCTGTAAGTGCGCAGCGGATATCCCTTGCGCTCACCCTCCTGAGTCTTCAAGAAGTCACGGTTCAAGGCTTCACAACGTGAGTATGTCAGCTGAGGCTTGTTTTTCCCTTCACGATATTTGGTAAAGAAACCGTTGCACATGATTTGGTCAAACAGGTTCCACTGACCACGATAGGCCAGAGTGCCCACGCCCTTTGCCAGCACATTCCAGAAGGGGTTGAACATCTCGTCGGCATCGTCCACATCATCAATGTAGCGCTTGCCGCCCACCGCCTCGGCACAGGCCTTGTCCATTGGGTCGTCGTTAAGGTCGCCCATGAAAATGATGCCTATGTTGTCGCCATGCACGTCAACAAGCGAGTCGATTGTCCTGCGGCACATGTAGCCGGCAGCCTCTCGTTTCGGGCTCGATGCCTCCTGCCCGCCAAGGCGCGATGGCCAGTGGTTCACTATCACAGCTACGGTGTCACCGGCAAGAATTCCAACCACGCACATCTGGTCACGGGTGCGGAAGTTCTCGTTCCACTCATAATCACCCTTGCGGCTATCATCGGCTTCCTTGCGAGCCCTGTCAAAGTCCTCCTCGCTCAAGCGCTGGTTGGTGACATTCAGCACACGAAAGAATCGGGGATTATAGAGCACACCCACGTCCACGCCACGACGGTCGGGACTCTCATGATAAGGTGCAACCTGAAGGTGCCAGTCACGCACCTGGGGGTCGCGGCAGATGTCCTTGAGCACCGTCTCGTTCTCAATCTCGCTCACCCCAATTATTGCGGGGCCAAATGGCGTGCCTGGAGTCTTCATTTGAGAGATGGCGTATGCCATGTTGTGTATCTTTGACCAATATTTACGCCCATCCCACTGGCGAGCTCCATTGGGAGAGAACTCCAAGTCGTAGGTGCCATTGGAGTTGATGGTATCAAACAGGTTCTCAAGGTTATAGAACATGACGCCATACATGTTGTAACGCTTCTCTTGCTGAACCTCTTGCTGAGCGTTCATCATTGGTATCAACACCATTGCCGCCACCGCGGCGAGAAATAACTTTTTCATAGTGATATGTATCTTTGAATGTTTATATTTCTGGAATTAAAAATTATTTTCCAAAAATACAACTTTTTCTTGAATTCGCACAGAAAATCACAAGAAAAAAGCACACCTAACAAAAAACCACCTAATTATTCAACATGACACACACGCTGCCATTTGCTTTAAACACAGCTTTTTTCAAACCAAGAAAACAAAGAAAACAGGAAAAAACACTGAAGACTGAAAACTATTTCTTATTTTTGCACAATAAACTGTTTTTTTAGTCAAGCTATGAGGAAGTGTTTTTACATATTAATTTCTCTATCACTGCTTGCGGCGGTGGGCTGTGGCCGCGGTGTGGATCGCCGGCTGGTGCTTGCCGACACGCTCATGTGGACCGCCCCCGACAGCTCGCTCGCCATCCTCAACGCCATCAACCGCGACTCACTCCAGGGCGACGAGAACCGCGCCTACCACGCTCTGCTTCTCACACAGGCCCGTTTCAGGGTAGACTACTACGATTATCCTTCCGATTCTCTCATCAACACAGCCCTCAGCCACTACAGCGACAACCACAACCGCGAGCACTACACTCGCGCCTTGCTATATAAAGGTGCCTATTATGAAGTTCACGACAATCCTGTCGAGGCAATGAAGTGGTACAAACAGGCCGAAGACAATGCCGACACCACCGACTACCGCAACCTCGCGCAAATCAATATGCGCATGGGAATGCTATACTATAACAATTATAATGGCCACATAATGGGAATCGAAAGATTTAAAAAGGCCAATGAAATATATAAACTTCTTGGAGAGAAAAAAAATCGATTAACGGCACTGCATTATTTGGGCAACATCAGCAGACTGACTGACTCAACAAAAGCTATAGAATATCTCGAATCAGCTTATTCTATAGCTAAAGAATATACTGATTCACTAGAGTTTTATGACATAGCAGGCGATTTGGCATTGGCTAATTTGACAGTAAAAGATATTAAAAAAGCAAAGCTTTATATTAACGAATGTCTTTATCAAGGGCATAACTTTGTGGATGCCTATATTATTTCAAATGCCGCAAGAATATATATTGCAGACAAGAATGCTGATTCTGCTTTATATTTCATAAATAAAATTAAGAATATTGAAAATCCAGAAACAAAGCTAAAATATTATATCACATTAGCTGATTATTATGAACTTAGAGGAAATATAAACAAAAGTAGAGATTATTCTCTTTTGTCACAGAATTTAAGTGATTCTTTAGAAGATTCAAATAATAAAAAGGGACTTATTGGACTTGAAAGTGAGATAAACAAGTTGGTCATAGAAAAGAATAAGATGGAGAATGGCTATAAGTCAAAAAGGGTAATACTTTTAGTAATCTTTTTACTTGTTACTATTGTAGTGTTTACTGCATATATTTATATAAGAAGAGTGAAATTCAAGAAAATAACTGCCAGCATAAACAGTGAGTTCAATCGTCTTAATTTAGAAATCAAAGAAGCAAACTTAAATCATTTAGAAAACACATTTGTCATTAATGAGACATTAGAAAAGCTTGAAGAGTCTTCTTTAATGATAGATGAATTACGTAAGGAAAATCAGAAACTAATAGATAAGGAAAAGTTATCGCAGATTAAAGAACAAAACAAGGATACGATTAAGCAAAAAAGTTCACAACTCAGTGAACTGGTTGAATATCACATTGATGTGATGAGAAAACTTATGCATTCAAAAAATGTGCATAGTGATAGCACTTTTCTCAAGACAGTGGAAAAGACAATTGAGAAATACAAGAAGGACAAAAGACTCTTTGAAGAGCTACAAAAATACATTGATATTAAATACGATAACTTCATAACAGAAACAAAGAGCAAATATAACATTTCTGTTAGTGATATGAACCTTATTATTCTTAAAATGTGTGACTTTGATAATGTTGACATTTGTTTCATTCTTGGGCTTTCAACTAATACTCTTTACACTAAAATGTCAAAACTGGCAAAAAAGATGAATCTGAAAACCTCGCTTTCAAAGTATTTGAGTAGCATTACACTCAGAAAGCATAATAATATGAGTTCTACTGTCATAAATTAGTGAATGACAGAAATAAATTACACAGCGAAGACTAAATCAGAATAGAATAGTATAGTATAGGGATAGTCATATTACAACCTCTATTCTCCACATCCTTATAGGTTGAGTTTCCCTTTGATTCTGAATAATGCCATAATGAGAATAAATTAATAATTGCATTACACTCTCATTAAAGACACAAGGAAAATTCTTTCTAATAACTTCATTTGAAAATGCAAAAATAGTGGGTTAGATTTTTCTCTAAACCATCACTTGTATTTATTTGTTATTCAACATATTAGCTTTTTGTTAGGTAAGGTTTGTTTTTTGCTGCACATATTAATTCATTGTAATTTTGCATTATGAATTATTTCTTTTTTATCTAAATTTTAATCAAAATGAAAAATGTTTTTTTCTTTCTTTTTGCTTGTTTTATTTTAACATTATCAGCCTCTCCAAGCACTGTGGAGATGCAGAAGAAAAATCACGGCCATGGCAATGACCATGTCTACTTTGAGCCTCCCACCGTGACCTACGATGATGACCTGAATGAGCTGCATGTCTATTTCGGCTCCACAAGCACAATCAACATCGAGTACACCGACCCCACCGGCACACCTTATTATTATGTGTACGGTGAATCTCATGCCGGCTACACCGCCACCACCTACTACAGCCTCCCCACAGGCTACTACACCATCACCATCCACAGCATCTATGGCATAACCTACACTGGCAACTTCTCAGTTTCTTAACAGACGCAGACAACTAAACTCAATAACATCAAAAAAAAATTAATTATGAGCAAAATATTTGTAAACAACGTCCAACAGCTGAACTGAGGTGGCCTATGAAAACGTTGAAAAATAAGATATATGGAATTCTTGCTTTGCCGTTGGCGACAGCCTACTGGCTGCTGCTGCCTTCGCATGCGAGGCAGCTTGTCATGGCAGACCTGCGGCAATGGTCACGGTGGCAACACCAGCCTTGCAACCTGTGGGGCTTCTCTTTCCTTCTTGGCTCCCGACCGGAATTCCGCTCGGTGTTCTACAAGCGTGTCGGAGTCCTGCGGCTGCTGTCAAGCTGGTGGCTCAGAGGAAAGCCCACACTCGAGATTACAACCAACGACATAGGCGGAGGCCTGATAATACAGCACGGATTCTCAACTATAATCTCTGCCGAGAAGATAGGACGGAACTGCAAGATATACCAGCAGGTGACAATCGGTTTCAGCCATGACCTGAAAGCTCCCCTGATTGGCGACAATGTGGAGGTGTGCTGCGGTGCCAAGGTGATTGGAGGCATCACAGTGGGCAATAACGTGCTCATCGGCGCCAATGCCGTAGTGGTCAAGGACGTGCCCTCAAACTGTGTCGTGGCCGGAGTGCCAGCACGCGTCATCAGGCAACTTGACCACGTGCGTGACATGACAGAGTGATTAGATGTTTATTTCAAATTTACTGACATGAAACGCTTTTTCTTCAATATTATAGCCTCAGCCGCATTGATAATGACCGGCACGCAATGCAGCACCGAAGAACCTGCTCCGGGACCTGATCCCGACAATTCTCCGAAAAGACATGAGCTTCCTGCCGGGAAAGGAATGCTCAAGGTGCTTGCAATAGGCAACTCGTTCGTCGAGGACCCGTTGGCCTATCTTGACGACATTGTGCAGGCATCAGGTATTGATTGCGACAGGCTGTGCGTCTATTCTGCGGTTGTCGGTTACTCGTCACTTCAGTATTGGGCCGACAGATGTCAAAACGACGATTCAGTGACAATCACACGAAGATCGGGTAAGCTTGATATGCCCGTAACCCAAGCTCCTTTAAATGAGATTCTAAATCAAGACTGGGATGTGGTCACTGTCCAGCAGGTATCAACGCAGGCACAGGATGCACAATCGCTCTCACAGCCTCTGCCTTATCTCGTGAGCCAGATTAGAAAGTGCTGTCCAAACAAAGACGTCGTCATTGCCTTTCAGCAGGTGTGGAGCTACTGGTGGTATGAGAATGGTACAAGCCTTGACCACTGGGAAATAATCACCGATGTCGTGAAGACAACATTCAGTTACGGGGTCGACATGATTATTCCCACAGGGACAGCCATTCAAAACGCGAGGGCTACCGAGCTCAACACACCTCACGGACTCACACGCGATAGCATACACCTGTGCTACGGCATAGGGCGATATGTGGCGGCATGCACATGGTTTGAGGCTCTCATTGCACCAGTTTTTGCCGTCAGTGTGTCGGGAAATACTGCCATTCACGACATCACTGAAGATGAGCAGGCCAACTCTCTCTATGAGACAGCGGCAGTCACCAGCCTTAACCGCTCACTTTGCCAGCAATGCGCTGTCAACGCCGTCAAGAATCCGTATCTTATAACACCTATAAACTAACGCGTAAACTTTCCGAAATATATTGACTAAAAAACTTGATTTATTAATAATAGCTTGCTATTTTTGCGGTTAGATTAGGAAACCGAAGCATTAGCAAAACTAAAAAACAATAGAATTATGAAAAAGATTACATTATTAATGCTGGTCATGCTGATGATAACCAGCGCCAGCGCAGTTGAGAACGAATATGTTCCCCTCGTGCGTGAGGGTGTTGTTTGGGAATATGTAGGGCATTATCATAATTGGCCAGATGAAGGTTTTAAAAGAGAACAGCTCTATACCCTTGAATTCAATGGCACGACAACTGTTGACGGTAAAGAGTATCACAATATCTATCGCACAGACTATAACGAAGAGTGCATAGCTCAAGAGCCATATCTTGTTGCCTACGTAAGAGAAGAGAACAAGGTGGTTACTGCTGTTGATAATTATAATCACTGGTGGTTTATACATAAAATATTATACGACTTCAACAAGCCGATGTTCTTGCCTGATATTGAGACGGTTGTAGCCCTGGGCATAGAGGATTATTACGACTTAGAGCTCATAAGTTATTATATGCATAGATACATCCCAATTACAGTAGAAGTTGCAGGGGCAGTAAGGAATGGCTATCTCATAAATTATGACGATGGTGTTAATGACTACGATCCGGATTTTGAGGCTAAAATCATTGAAGGAATTGGCGTGGACTGTAGATATGGCGACTTGCTTGTTCCTTATAGAGAATATGAGACGGGGATCAACCCCATGTCAAGCCTCTCGGCAGTTTATGAGGACGGGGAGCTTGTCTATAAGGGCAACGCCTACGATGAGGCTCAAGAACTGAAGAATCCTCAAGCCATTACCACCATCTCTGGCGAGCGGCAGGTGGCAGGCGTGCGCTACTACAACCTCGCCGGCGTGGAGAGCGCAGAGCCGCAGCCAGGCGTGAACATCCGCGTCACCACCTACACCGACGGCACCCGCAAGAGCGAGAAAATAATAAGATAACAACTTGCAATTTGCAACCTTTCTTTACCGAGACAGCAACGGACTTTCAAAGCCCCGTTGCTGCCTCACTTTTTTCCGCTTAAACACCTGTAAGACCCTATCTTAGCCCCTTCGCACTAAAAATCTCCTATAACTTAAAGAACTTTTTTAGAGCGATAGCACATTAATTTTGAAATATATTTTAGCGAAGCTTTAACCTTTAGCTCGGGGGAGTGAGCAGCATAAGTCGTGCCACAGGCACGGTGTGCGAACAGCGAACCTCCCCCAATTTTAAGCGCAGCGACCCTTATCCTGTGTTCTTGTGTGAGCTTGTGTTCTTATGTCCTGCCTGTATCTAAAGCAAATTTCCTTGTGTTCTTATGTCTTTTTTTGATAATTTGTGGTCAATTCATGGTAATTTGCGTTGAAAAAACAAGCGCAGCCCAGCCTCTCCCCTTGAGGGGGAGATTAGAGGAGGCTACCTTCAATCGTCCTTAATGACCCAAAGCCGAATTGGCTACGTTTCCTGTATCTAAGG
>CAMJZF010000090.1 GCA_946410125.1 uncultured Prevotellaceae bacterium
AAGACGACAGACTGAAAGATAGTGAGATGCAGGCACTGCTGTGCAGCCGCATTGAGCAGGTGAGCAAGCGGGCAATGAATGCGCCGTGCGACTTTGAGTGGCTGAGCAAGAAACTCGATGAGATGGGGGAGGGCGTGAGTGTGACAACGCTAAAGCGGTGCTGGGGCTATGTGGATGTGCCCATGACGCCGCGGCTGCACACGCTCGACATCCTGGCACGCTACTTGGGCTACCATAACTACAAGCACTTTGTGGACGCAAGCGTGGTCCTCGATGACGGGGATGTGAGCGCTCCGGTGCTTGGCACGACGCTCAGTCCGGCACAAGACCTGACGGTTAACGACCGCGTGATGCTCACGTGGCAACCCGGGCGTGTGTGCGTGATACGCTACTTGGGCAACGAGCAGTTTGTTGTTGAGCGCTCCGAGCGCACACGCCTGCAACCGGGCAACACGTTCTGCTGTGGCGTGATGGTTGAGGGCGAACAGCTCTACCTCACCAATCTCATAATGGAAGGGCGCAAGCCCACAGGCTACGTGTGCGGCAAGCTCAACGGCATCCACTTCAAGCTCCTGTAAGGGAGATTTAATTACTTTGGGACACACTCAGGACACAAGCCCACACAGCCCCCTCTCAATCTCCCCCTCAAGGGGAGAGGCCAATTCGCACATAGGAACAAGGACACAAGCCCATACAAGAACACAAGCCCACACAAGAACACAAGGCCACACAGTCACCTCTCTTCTTTTTTAGGGACGCTCCTGCGTCGCTTAAAATTGGGGGAGGTTCGCTGTTCGCACACCGTGCCTTTGGCACGACTTATACTGCTCACTCCCCCGAGCTAAAGGTTATTGAGCCTTCGGCTCTAAAATTTTTTTTGGGGGGCAAAGATTAGATAATTTTAATGCGCTAACGCGCTAAAATTAAAATAAAAATTATTATGTTCTTGTGTCCTCTCTGTATCTAAAGCAATTGTGCATTGTGAATTATGCATTGTGCATTAAATCCATGTGCTCTTGTGTCCTTGAGTGCATCAAAAGTTTGTCTGTCTGTCAAAAAACGAATGGTCCAAAAGTCGTATGTTCGGCACAGCTTCCATTTTTTTAACCGCCTGAGAATTGAAAATTTTTCAGTAGCCTGAAAAATGGCACAGGATTTTTGGAGTGGGATAGGGCAGTGGTGGAAGCCGGAATAAAATGCCCCATCTTCTCATGGTTGCATTTTGCGCCCAGCGTGGCATTGCGTAAAAAGCAAACAAGAAATAAATGCCTCCAAATAACATCAAATAATGGCTAAAATCGCTATGGTAATCGTGTGTGCAGTCATTTTTTGCAAAATGGTAACACATTGGCGGGCTTTTGAGGCATTAAAACACAGAATTTTCAACTTTTCTGGAGCATTTTCCATTACAGTTTAATACATTGGCGTTACTGCCACAAAACCCATTGATAATGGGCATTTTGCGCTATGTCGTTGGTCTTGTGAACCCATAAATTAACTCGCTGAGATTTCAATATTTTTGTGGGTGTGGGGTGTTGATGGATTTTGACGCAAAGAAATTCATTTTTCGCGCAAAATGGTAAGTTTACCATTCGCTGTTTGCTAAAGTTAACCGACGGGAATGGGTGGCTCTTTGCAAACAAAAACAGGCTGTTCAAATATCCGAAACCTGAATTTTGGCAAAAATGAAATGTGTTCGTTCCTTAATTTACGTTTCTAAAGTTTGCGAATGAGAATAATTTGTCGATTAACAATTCTTTACAATCGCCATACGATACTGAAAATCAGATAATTGACCCCTGCAAAATATAGGGTTGGGTCATAAAATCCAGGCAAATTCATCAATACCCCTTGTTTTGCAACAGTGCTCGCATCTTAATCTGCTGAAAATAAAGCATAATACAAATGATAATATAAACTATTGCTTTAAGTGTTGCCGCGGGATGCTGGAAGTGGAATAATGAATGGTGATTTTAGAAATAAAAAATGCAAACTCCAAGATTTAAGTTTAAAAATTTGGATTTTCCAATCGCTTGACGTAAATTTGCAAACGAAAAAATTTATAATTGTTAATCGCATTATGGACATAATTTCGCGCTTAAAATTGTTTCTGGAGCAAAACGGCATCTCTAATTCACAGTTTGCCGACACCTGTGAGATACCCCGCCCCACACTCTCTCAGCTCCTCAATGGACGCAATAAGAAAGTGAGCGATGAGGTGATTTCTAAGATTCATGCTGCTTATCCTGCTCTTAATATAATGTGGCTAATGTTTGGTGACGGCAATATGTTTGTAGATAACGCTCCTGGTTCAAGCGAAAATCTTGATGCGCAAAACTTGTCCAAAACTCCACAGGGAGGAAGCCGATTCTTTGGCAACGGCATGGGAGATACTGCCGCGGTTTCGTCTCGTAGGCAGCAGCAGAGTATAAGCTTTGGCGACGAAAATGGCTCTACCGCGCGGCAGGCTTCAACCTCGTTGAGCGACACAATTCAGAATATTGCCAAGACTGTTGGACGTGGCTCGCAACAAACAAACGGCCGTCGCCAGATTGTCAATATCATGATTTTCTATGACGATAATTCCTTCGAGTCAATAACTCCGGCGAGATAATTTTTTATTAGTTTCCGATGAAATAATTGAGAGGCAGTAACAGGCGACAGTTTCAAACAAGTCTTCGACTTGTCTTACAGCCTGCCCCACCTTTTATCGGGTGAGCCTGTATCGGACATTAAAGATAATTTATTAGGGAAATAATATAAAAACGTGCCACACTTCATCGCAAAGAAGTGTGGCACATTTTTGATTGATTCTCGCACTTATTTAAAATCTTTTCCGTTCCAGCGCAAGGTGGTTTTTGAACCATTGTTGCTATTGATTAAGGTGATGTTTTTGCCTTCACGTGGCAGCTTGATTTCGTAGTTGGCAAAATTGAAATTCTTGCCGGTCATCTGCTTGGGAGTCTTGGGCAGCCACATCACTTCACCCTTTTCTACCTTGAAAAACATCAAGTCATTGATGATGATTGAGGGCTCTTCGGGGTCGTCATGAGCAGTGTCGACGTAGCCCTCAGGCTTGTATTCGCGGCCTTGTAAGGCTACGGCAACTATAACATCGCCGTTGGTGCAACGCCAGTAGCACATTTGTATTGAGTTGTCAAACTCGGTGAGTGAATGCCCCTCGATATATCCATTGCGCTCGTCAAGCACGAAGTTTGCTACCCTCGAACTTTCGTCAAGTCCTATCAGCCTGGCTGTCATCAGCTCGCCAATGTAGTTGGGATAAGCCATGGCAAAACTGAAGAAATAGTTCTTGATTGTTGGTTTTTGTTCGTCACCAATGGTGAAAAAGTGCTGGTTGTGCCACTCTTTAGTGATTTGATATAGCGACAATGAGTGGTCGGCAAATGCGATTTCATCAACTTTAATGTTGTCTACCTCGTTGGCATTGCCCATCATGGCAATTAGCGCCATAAGCGCCATAATAATACTTCTTTTCATGATTCTTCGGTTTAATGGATTTGCTACAAATGTAATTAATAAAATTTGAATATGCAATCATTTTATCATTATATTCAAAAACTTTGTTTTTGATTTTGTATTTCAGTTGGCTTGCATTATCTTTGCACCAAAGAAATACACATTATTTATAAACTAAATAAACAAGATGAAAACTAAGAAACTTTTAATTCTTTCATTGGTGATGACAGCAATGACAATGAGTGCAGGCAATCTTGCCAAGGGTGTTGACCGCAACAACCTTGACTTATCGACCAAGCCTGGTGAGAATTTTTATCAGTATGCGTGCGGTGGATGGATGAAAGCCAATCCTCTCGACCCGCAATATGCGCGTTTTGGCACATTTGACGGACTGGCCGAGAACAACCGTGCTCAGCTCAAGGACCTGATTATGAATCTGGGTAGCAACAATCCCAAGGGGAGTTTGGCGCAGAAGGTGAGCGACCTCTTCCTTCAGGGCATGGACAGCACACTGCGCAACCAGCAGGGCAATCGCCCCGTAGAGATGATGCTTGCGCAAATCTATCAGATGCCACGCGACAGCTTTGAGGCTATGATGGCCGACTTGCACACTGGCATAACATCGCCCTTCTTTGACAGTGGTGTCATGGCCGACTTGATGAACAGCGACCAGAATCTACTTTACCTCACTGCCGGAGGACTTGGCATGGGCGACCGTGACTACTATCTTGAGAATGATGAGAACACGGTGAAGGTGCGCAACGCCTATCTGACTTATATCGAGAAGCTGCTCACTCTCTCGGGTCGCAAGGCTAAGGATGCCAAAAAGGTTGCCAAGAACATTCTGGCTCTCGAGACCGAGCTGGCTAAGGTTGCAATGACCCGTGAGGAGAGTCGCGATTACAGCAAGCAATACAACATCCGCACTGTGGAACAACTCAAGGCCGACTATCCAAACTTTAACTGGGACGCTTATTTTAATCTTCTGTTCCCCGCATCTATCAAGGTAAAGAAGGTGTGCGTGATGCACCTTAACTCAATGGCGAAGTTCAATGAGATGATGGCTACCATGAAGATAGAAGACATTAGAAACTATCTCGCATTCAAATATCTCGATGCCGCCTCCAATTATCTTACCGATGAATATGAGCAGGCCAACTTCGACATGTACAGCCGTGCCATGAGTGGCAAGCAGGTGATGCAGCCACGATGGAAACGCTCGCTCAACGTGCCCAACTCGGTGCTTGGTGAGGCTGTTGGTGAGCTTTATGTGAAGAAATACTTCCCCGAAGACTCTAAGAAGAAGATGCTCAAGCTGGTGAACAACCTGCGCATCGCGCTCGCCGAGCACATTGCCGGCCTAACCTGGATGAGCCCTAAGACTAAGGTTAACGCTCTTGTGAAGCTCAACAGCTTTACCGTGAAGGTGGGCTATCCCGACACCTGGCGCGACTACAGCGGCATTAACATTGATCCTACTGCTTACTACTGGGAAAACGTGAGAAATGCCCGCCGTTTTGAAGCGGAATATCAACTGTCGCAACTGGATAAGCCGGTAGACAAGGCTAAGTGGCAGATGACTCCACAGACCGTAAATGCTTATTACGACCCATCGACCAACGAGATTTGCTTCCCTGCAGGCATCCTCCAAAAGCCTTATTTTGACCCCGATGCCGATGATGCAAGCAACTATGGCGCTATTGGCGTAGTAATAGGTCACGAGATGACTCACGGCTTTGATGACCAGGGCCGCAACTTTGACCACAACGGAAATATGATAGACTGGTGGACCGAAGAGGATGCCGCCAAGTTCAAGGAGCTTGCCGACAAGCTTGGCGCTCAGTACAGTGCCGAGATTGTTGCCGATGACGTACATGCCAACGGTGCTTTCACTATGGGTGAGAACATTGCCGACCATGGTGGTCTGCGTGTGGCTTACAGTGCTTTCAAGAACACCGAGCAGGGAGCTGGTGACAAGAAGATAGACGGCTTTACTCCCGACCAGCGCTTCTTCCTGAGCTATGCCAACGTGTGGGCAGCCAATATTACAAAGGAGGAAATTTTGCGTCGCACCAAGACCGACCCACACTCGCTGGGCATCAACCGCGTGAATGTGGCAATCCGTAACCTTGAACCTTTCTTTAAGGCTTTCGACATCAAGCCAGGTGAGAAGATGTGGCGCAATCCCGAAGACCGCGTTACAATCTGGTAACAGCCGGTTGACGTGATATTACCACCTGATAATCGAGCCGCCATTGCAATTTAAATTGCAATGGCGGCTGTCGTTTAAACCCTTATTATATCGGTTATCAGTTCACGCCTTGGCCGTCTTCGAGGCGCTGACGCACAACTTCATACATCATGATGCCTCCTGCAACCGACACATTAAGGGAGTTGATATTGCCAAACTCAGGTATTGCAACAAAGGCGTCACACAACCGCATTACCTCGTGCGACATGCCTTTGCCTTCAGAGCCAAGAACCAGAGCCACCGGGCCTGTATAATCCACCTGTGTATAGTTAACAGAATTCTTGTCGCTGGTGCCAATGATTCGGCATCCGCTTTCACGCAAAAACTTGATGGCTTCCTGTAGGTTCTTCTCGCGGCACACTGGCAGATAGTTCAATGCTCCAGCCGAGGTCTTCACAGCATCGCCATTGACGGTGACACTGCCCTTCTCGGGGATGACAATAGCCGATACTCCGGCACAGTCGCAGGTGCGGGCAATAGCACCAAAGTTGCGTACATCGGTCACACCGTCAAGAATTACGAAGAATGGGTTCATGCCCTCGTCAGAGACTGCCGGCAACACTTGCTCTACCTTGTAATAAGTTACCGCTGCAAGCATAGCCACAGCTCCTTGATGGTTCTTGCGGGTGAGGCGGTTGAGCTTCTCGACAGGTACTCGTTGCACGGGTATCTCACGTTGGCGTGCAAGGTTTATGAGTTGGCGTGCAAGTTCTCCGCTCAAGTCTTTCTTCAACATGAGTTTGTCGATGCTTTTTCCAGCTTCAATAGCCTCGATGATGGCATGAAGTCCAAAGATTAAATCCATAATATTTATTATGTGTTGCGTGTTAAGGTTTCTATTATCTTATCATTTAGTCTTTCCTCGTGACCGGGCTAAGCTAATCAATGAACGGGCATTCTCGATGGCGGCTTTGTTTAACCCGCTGCCACTGAGCATGCGGGCAATCTCGGTGACGTGTTCCTCGTCGTTTAGACGTTCTACACTGGTTACAGTTTGAGTAGAAGTGTCGCTCTTGAAGACGCGCAGGTGGCTTGTGCCATGAGAAGCCACTTGTGGCAGATGGGTGATGGCAATCACTTGGATGTTGCTGGCTATCTCCCCCATTAAGTCGCCAATCTTGTGAGCTGTCTCGCCTGAGACACCAGTGTCCACCTCGTCGAAGATTATAGTGGGCAAGTTCATTGACCGTGCTATCACCGACTTGATACAAAGCATCAACCTTGAGATTTCACCTCCCGATGCTGTGTCTTTTACAGGCATCAATGCCTGATTTTTGTTGAAAGCAAAAAGGAATTCTATGCTGTCGGCACCGGTAGCATTAAGCTCAACAGCCTTGAAGTCTATGTTGAACTGCAAGTTTTTCATGCTCAGGTATTGCGCTAATGGCAATAGCAATGAGATGAATTGCTCACTGGCTTTCTTGCGTTGGCGTGATAGAATAAGAGCCAATTCGGTAGCAGCCTGCTTGTGTTGCTCAAGCTGCTCCTGCATGGCGCTGATGCGCTCATCGCTACTGTCGATTGCGGCAAGTCGTTGCTGGTATTGCGCTTGCAACTGTAGGAGCTCGTCAACGCTCTTTACGTTGTGCTTGCGCTCAAGAGAGTAGATGGTGTTGAGCCTGTCTTCTACCTGCTGCAGCATAGCCGGGTCGCTGTTTAGGCTCTCCTCAACAGCCGACACACTCTGTGCAATGTCTTTTAGGTCAATGAGTGCGTTGTTTACACGCTCACTCATCCCTGCAATCTCGTCAAGGTTGCCCTCGGCGGTGCTTAGGGTGTTGCGAACGTCCTGCAGCTGTTCAAGCACCGAATTTTCCTCGCTATTGAGAGTGATGATTACTTTCCATAAGTCCTCCTTTAGGCTTGTGGCATTAGCAAGCCTGCGTTGTTGTTGCTCAAGCTCCTCATCTTCGCCCGGCTTGAGATTTGTCTCCTGCAACTGACTGAGTTGGAACCGAAGGTAGTCTTCTTCGCTGCGGTTGCGCTCATCGTTGGCTCGTAGCTCATTGAGGAGCTTCTCGGTTGCTTTATATTGAGAATAAAGCTTTTGATATTTATCCAGTGACTCTTGGTTGCCGGCAATGTTGTCAAGAATTGAGAGCTGGAACGATGGTTGAGCCAGCAACATGTTGCTGTGTTGTGAATGAATGTCCACAAGGTGCGTCATGAGCTCCCGCAACGTTGCAAGACTCACCACCCCATCGTTGACAAACGCCCGTGAGCGTCCATTGGGATTAATCTCGCGGCGTGCAATTAGTTCGCCATTGTAGTAATCTATGTCGTTCTCGTCGAAAAAAGGCTTGAGGTTATAGCTCTTGATGTCGAAAGTTGCTTCCACCACCGTCTTGCGTTCCTTGTCACGAATCGACGACGAGTCGGCACGTTCGCCCAGTATGAGCGACAATGCGCCAAGTATGATTGATTTGCCTGCACCCGTTTCGCCAGTGATGATAGTGAGCCCTTGCTCAAAGTCTATCTCAAGTTGGTCGATAAGTGCATAGTTGGAAATAGATAATCTCTTTAGCATTATAGGATTGGCTATGAAAGGCTGTGAGTGTAGTAAGTATTTATTTCTTTATGCCTATCACTTTGAGTCGGTGTTCTTGATGCGGTTAAGGCGTTCTGTCTCGGTAGGGTAGAGCGGATATAGCAGCTCATACACCTTCTCTTTCTCGGTGCTGTTGGCCTTAGAGTAGATGTTCACGAGTTCGTCGAGTTTAGCATCCTTAAACATCGAGAGGCACACCGACATAGGTGCTACGTCATAGATGCTCTTAAGAGTCTCTATCTGCTGGGTGATGGTGGCCCGTCCCTTGTCAACGCTGGTAACCATTTGGTCAAGTCCCATGCGGTGATAGTTGTAGAAAACTTCACGAATGGCTGAAGTCTGCTTGTCGGTGTAGGCGCTAAGAATAGAGCTGCGGTTCTTTGAGTCTTCAAAAGCTTTCCATCCGCTTTCACCGCTGCTCTGTGCCATTCGCACGATATTGCCGAGCTTTTCAAAGTAAGGATCTCCACCATTAAGGGCAAAAGAATCGAAATCAATGGCAATAACAAAAAGCGCATAGAAATTGAGTATAGCCGTGAGATTGCTCTGCATCTCCTGTTCGTTATAGACGAGCTGCTGGTTGTTGTCGTAGGTGAAATCGATGCGAGTGTCCTTGAAGTTTATCAGTGTGGTTGTATAAGAACTGTTATACACAGGCCGAGTGCTCTGAATCTGAAGGTCGCCCTTCATCCTGCCTGTGGACTCGTCATATTCGGCCACGGTCAAGAACATCTTGCACTCTATCTTCTCGTTTGTGGCAAACTGTGCATCGGTCCACACGGTAGTGTTAAGATACTCGTTTACCGCCTCTTTCAAAGTGTTGAAGATTTCTTTATTGGCATTACTCACCTTCTTGGAGTCGACTTCAAAGGTGCAATTAAGCTCCTGAGCGCCAACCCCCAGGCAGCCTAACGCCGCCATTGCAGCAAGAAATATCTTTCTAAAACTTCTCATTTCAACAATTTAGTTGTTATTATGTATATATTTATAATACTACATTATATATAATAACGTATTGAACAATAAAAAATTGTACTATAATCGATGGGTGGCATGAAAAACGCGAAGAGGCTGGGACTGTTTTTCACAAATTACCATGAATTACCCGCAAATTATCATTTATATCTTAAACGGCGGTTAAAAGCAAGAGAAACGCACCTCCCTGAAAGAGATGCGTCCTCAAAACGTATGAGATGAAGCAGGTATGTTGGTTAGTTGCCGAGGCGCGAGCGTTCTTCCTGCCCTGCGCCGGTTCCCTTGTATTTGCTTTGTGTGGCGTTGAACTTGTAGCGCACTGTCACCTGTAGCTCGCGCGAGTCGCGGTGTTGAGCCTGGCACATGTTGCGCAAGCCATAGCGCAGTTCCACCTTTTCTTGAGCGTCGAGCAGGTTGCGACCTGCGATTTTCACACTCAGGCGATCGTTGAGGAAGGTCTTGGTGACGCTCAAATAGAGGTTGAAAAGGGGTCGTGTGAGCGTCACGTTCTCCATGTCGCCCCGGGTGGTGATGTCGAGACTGGCATTAGCTGTGAGT
>CAMJZF010000091.1 GCA_946410125.1 uncultured Prevotellaceae bacterium
AGGGTCTTACAGGTGTTTAAGCGGAAAAAAGTGAGGCAGCATCGGGGCTTTGAAAGTCCGTTGCTGTCTCGTGAAAGGTTGCAAATGGCAAGTGTGTTATCTTATTATTTTCTCGCTCTTGCAGGAGCCGTCGTCAAGAATTGTGTCCTCATAAGAATGCCGTCCTTTTGAGGACGTTTTTTTGGTTATTAATTGTTGTTCAATTCTTCACGCTTATGATTGATTACTCGTTCAGTGATGTAAATAATCATTGATATCACAAACCACCAGAAGATTATTATGTAAAAATGATAGAAAGCCCAGTTGACACAAAAGAAATAGTTATTCCAAAAGTCACGTCTCTCATATTTGCAAATCTTTTTTAAATAGTTGTTCTCAATATAATTATGAAGTCTATTTAATAATAATTGCTCATCAATATCTTGCCCCTTACTTAATAAAAGTGTTACAGGGTAAGTATCAACAATCGCAATACTATATTTAATTTTTTTATAGTAATATTTATAATAGATTTCTTTCTCAAAGCCTGGTTTAAAGAAATTTCCACTCAAATGGATCTCATCACTATAAGGTATTAAAAAAGTGATATCAAACTCTTTAGGTCCACAATCATGTTTACCTAAAATAAAAGAATTGATTTCGTAAATATTTTCTTTTTCTTTTATATAATCACTTTTAGTGTATGAGAATCTACGATTTCCATAACATGCAGAACTGTCGCACTTAATCATGTTAGTGATTTTATTAATAAAGTCTTCAGTTGATATCCCAATGAGTTTATATTCAGTCCTGTAGCTGCTAAATACCTGAGAATAGTTTTGCATTATATCATTATCTTCTTTATACTCGTTGTAAAGTTCTACACCAACCATAGAAAAGAATAAAATAATAGCTATGGATAGTGAAATCATTTGAAATACAAATGTTACTTTATATTTTTTAGCCATAATTATTCAAAAATATTTGATATAGAAATATATAAAAGTCCGAGGGGGCTAATACAAATGGATACTTTGGTCAATGTAATTGAACCAAAAGCAATCGTTGTACATAATGCAGCTGTATGCTCTGGTGAATAAACATTTTTACAATGATGCATGGCTACGAAGCTTCTCTTAGTTAAATTCCAGTCGGCATGAGTGGTTTTAAATGACATCACACCCCAAATACCTCTAACGTGTAGATTGTCATAATCCAGATCATGCAGATAAGCAGCTTCATCTAAGTCATTTATTGGTGGTAATGCATAAGAGTCCAAATCATTACTTTGAGGGTTGTCTGCACCAACATAAAATGTT
This sequence comes from uncultured Prevotellaceae bacterium, assembly GCA_946410125.1. GTDB lineage: Bacteria > Bacteroidota > Bacteroidia > Bacteroidales > Muribaculaceae > Sodaliphilus. The sequence continues at coordinate 1,299 of CAMJZF010000091.1, forward strand.
CTAAAAAACAGATTCCAGGCATCTTTATTATTTCCAAATTTATAGTTTTCTAAATTTGCAAAATAGACATTACCGATATTGGCATCAATAACTTTTTCTTCATTTATAAATATTTCACCTCCTCCAGTTAACCCAACATTGCATAGAATTTCATTATTTTTATTACGCACTAATACAAGATAATAATCACTTTCTTCAAGAATGTTTAGATTTGCTTCTGGCCCATATTTAGTTCTCAAATCATAGTTGTCGTGTATTGTCTCGTCAAATAAATAATAAGTTCTACCCAATGATTTGCTATAAAGCCAAACATCTCCACTTGGATCAAAGTATTTCAACGGGTTGTTCAGGCAGTAGCTGTATCGGTTGAGGCTCTGTGTGAAGTCGGGCAGCTGGACGTATGGGTCAGGACTTAGGAAGCGGGCGGTCCAGGGGTCGTAGAGGCGGGCGTTCATGTTCAGCAGGTTGAACGCCGGCATGTGCTCGTGGCCGCAATAGCCATCCTCACGGCAGGTGAGATTGCCTTTGGCCGACTGTGCGGCTGTCATTCCTGTGTATGTGATGTCATAACCACTCATATTCCTTATATAATTTAGTGTCACTCGCAAAGTTAGTTATAAAATATTAACTATCATAATATTTCACCGACGAAATTGAGCTTTTTACATCAAAAGAACCGTACCTTTGATGGCATAGCATAGTGTTTTGCCTAGTTTTGAGATCCTTAAGTATACTCAATATCATAATACACTTATAATCTTTATTAATAAATGTACTATTATAAAAATATTTACAACAGAAACACATATTAATAGCCCTGCTAAAAAAGGAACTGGACTTCCCACCAAAGTAATCAAACAACATATTATCGCAAAAAAAACAGTATATATTCCAAGAAATGCTATTGAAAAAAGTTTTAAAGACCAATTATTTCTTTTAAGTAAGATAACATTTATCAATAACAAGGCACCTGTCAGGAAAAGAAATAATGGCATATCTCCTATTTTATATTTTAAATATAGAGAATAAAACAGTAGAGATAATGATTGAATAAAAAACCACAGATCTATCAAAATTGAATATCTTATTGTTTTCATTTTAATTTAATGTATTTTCCTTGTGGATTATTATATCGTATAGCGTCAAATGTTGATGCAGGAGTATATGGTGCCAATTCCTGGTAACTGCCAAAGCTGGTTTGGCTATCAAAAAAATAAATTCTTTTTGTGTTGTTTTAATCCCTCCTGCATTTAGAGATTTTTGTGCTACTTGTGCACATTGCCTTATCGCTAAATTATATGATTTTTTTGCCTCTTCTTTAAACTTATTCTCAATCTTTCTATCTTGATTTGGCGTTGTGGGTAAGATATATGCTTCTTTGAATCCATAATTGTTCACATAATCATTTAGAATTTGACTCTCTGTTCCTGTGGAATTATATTTACTTTCTAAAAAAGCTTTAGGACTTTTAAACGCCTTTTTGCCCAAATCATGATAAGGCTTTCCTCCAACCAATCCCAATCCTAAACTATAATTATAAAAATAATCACCATTCATAGAAAAATATGCCCATTCTCCTTTTTTATTCTGTATAAGTAATGCAGAATGTCCAATTAATCCGCCAAGATTCAAGACCGCTACACTATCTCCTTTTTCATCAATAAACACAACTGGATTTCCAGCGCACCAGGTGTAGGGACTGATGGAGAAATATTTTTCTGCCAATGGGTCTTGGGTGGTTGTGCCAGGCAGCATGGGGTCGAACCAGCGGGCTTGGCTGTCATAAAGGTCTAAGCCGTTCTCTCGGTCGAGTTCTTTGGCGCTGTATTTATAGGGCTGAAGCTGTGAGTTGCTGGCGTTGAGGATGGAAAGGGTGCTGTCGGTGGCGGTCCACATGAGCGTGTCGGCAAGCACCAGCCGGCGGTCCACACCGCGGCTGCATCCCACCGCCGCCAGCAGTGATAGAGAAATCAATATGTAAAAACACGTCCTCATTTAGTGAACAATTAAGTGGTTTAGTAAGAAATTAGCCACTTGGTTCTATCATGCTTGATAGGTGTCGATGTGGCGGCTTTTCTTGTTGTCGGTGATTTCGTCAATCTTGATGAGGATGCCGCTTTCTTCCACGCCTCCAAACTCATGGTTGATAGCGGTGCCGAGCATGCGCATGGTGGGCGAGAGGCTCATGTAGGCATTGACGAGCGGCGGGATGTTGATGCCCTTGCCTCGGATGTAGTCGTTGAGCCGCCTGTAGTCTTCCTTGAAATTGTTGCCGTCGAAGAACGCTGCCACTTCCTTGAGGTCTCGGCCGGTGTCGAGTGGGTTGATGGGAGTGACAAGGTGCTCATGGTCGGGGAAATACAGGTGCAGGAACGACAGCAGCAGGTTGCGGCAGTCGATGGGATAGCTGGTGTACATCGTCATCTTGCCGAATAGGTATTCTATCTCGGGATAGATGACGGTGAGGGCTCCCAAGCCGTCCCACAGGTTGTCGAGGGCGAAGATTCCCCTGGCTCCCACACGGCTCGACTGGTACTCGGGTCGCACAAAGGAGCGGCCGAGCTCGAGGGTGCATGGCAGGTACTTGTCGATAAACTCCTGTGAGAACCTGAACATGTGAGACATGGCGATGTTTGGGGTGCCATCGGGGGTGAATCGCATGTTGGCACCCGTGATAAACCTGTAGGCGCCAATTATCTCGCGGTCGTCGGGGTTCCAAACGAGCAACTGCTGGCAAGCTGGCTCCATGAGGTCAAACTCATCGATGTCGCAGCTCTTGCCAGTGCCGCCACCGGCATGACGGAACGCAATCTCGCGCAAGCGGCCAATCTCTTGCATCACGTGGGGCGAGTTGTGGGCATCGATGACGTAAATCTCGTTGTCGGCCTTGTTGGTCTTGCGCAAGAAACGCTCGGGGGTGAGTTCTTGCTCAATAAGGCTGGTGTTGATTTTATCTATGATTTTCTCCTGTACCATCCTTACTTATTTTTTTATAGAACTGTTTTTTAACTGATAAACTGCGGCGCGCAACCGTGCAGCCTCGCTGCGGGCATTGCGGGCATCGAGAGTCTCCCACTTGATGGGCTTGCCAAAGTGCACGTTGAAGGTGCTGCCGCTCGACTTGAACATCTCGGCGGGCAAGAATATCATCTCGATGTTAAACTTGATGCCTAAGCGCTCGCGCCACCGCGCCATGCGGTAGAAGAAGTTGCTGTTGCGGGCATCGAAGTAGACGGGAATGATGTCGCGCTTGGAGCTCACGGCATGGGTGACGAGGAATTTCTTCCACTCCAGGTCGCCAATCTCACCACCCTTGAGCCGGCGAGAGCACAGGCCGGCAGGGAAGGTAATCATTTGACGGTTACTCTGGTATTGTTCCTCGATTTCCTGTGCACTGTGCCGTGACTGGCGGCCGTGCTTGTTTACCGGCATGAACACGTTGTCGAAGGGCTTGACTGCCATGAGCAGGTCGTTGACGATGAATTTTATGTTACCATCGTAGCGGTGCCCAATGAGCGAAATAAGCCCCATTCCGTCGAGTCCGCCCAGCGGGTGGTTGCTGGCGAAGATAAACCGTCCCTCGCCGGGGATGTTGTCCTCGCCAATGGCTTGGAGCCTGATGTTGAGGTCGTCGAGGGCAATATCGGCTGCTTCAACTCCCTTTTTGTCGCCCATGTCGGTGAGAATCTTGTTGAGCCCGTCTTGATGAATGATGCGCTCAAGCCACCGTATGAGCCACTTGGGAATGTACTTGTAGTGACGAGGCAATCGCTGCCTTATCACGCTGTCGACGTCTATGCGAAGTGGCTCAGTTTTCATGAAATGATGGTTTTTAAATTACAAAGATAAGAAATATTGTCTAAAATAGCATATTTATTTAAAAATTTTTTCTCACGATTATTTATGGAGATTAGGGAATAAAAGATTAAATTTGCAAAAAAATAAGATTACTATACGCTTGAGCGACGATAAAACAAATAGAATCAATAACGGTTTTGGCAGCAAGGGTTTATTGCTGCTTTTGGGTGAAGTGACGGCAATGGGGCTTGTGGGTGTGTATTCATCCACTCATTTTAGTGTTGCCGACTCGGTTAGCATAGTTGTTGCTCTTGCTATTGCCTATCTCGTGCCCAGGTTCATCTACTCCAACGGCAAGACGTCGTGCCGGTGGGGGCAGTGGATGCTGCTGCTGGTAGCCACAGCGATAGCATTCTATACCGTTTATAGCCTTATAGCTGCCACCCCGGCTGCCGGCGACACGCTTGAGGCACCCAACTTGACCGCCGACAGTGGCCTATATTATTGCTGGGCTCTGGCGCATTACGACGGCCGCATTCCGTCGCCCGATATCACCTACTCAGGCTTGTCAATTATTATGCTTGGGTTATGGAAGGTGCTGGGAGTGAGTGCTGTGTGGCCAATGGCGGTTAACCTCATGTGTGTTCTTCTCACTATTGTGATGACCGGCAAGATTGCCAGTCGCCTGCTCAGTCACCGTTTTGCTAATGCCAATCCTCCTGCCATTGCCGCAATGGCAATGCTCATGGTTGCGTTGCTGGGCTTCTTTATCTCGCAAGGGATGAGGATTCAAAAAGAGAGTTATTGCTCATTGGGGTTTGCTCTGGCAGGATATGCCCTGGCAGGAATGGATTCTACCAATGTTGGTTCAAGGGAAAAGCGTCGCGACATGGTGCTGTTTCTTGTGGGAACTCTCATCGTTGCTTTTATAAGAACCAATTTTGTCTATTTTATTGTTGTGGGGGCAATAATGATGGCGCTTGCCAACAGGTGCGCTCTGTGGAAGCGTGGCGCGTTAATGGCTGTGGTGGCTCTCGCCATGACTTTCTTGTTTAATGGATTGTTTGGTTACACACTTGAGCATCAGTCTATTATTGTTGAGGGTGGCAAGGCTGTGGCACGTGATTTTGCTGTGGGAATAGGCCAGCAACCTTATCAGCACATCATTGGTGAATACTACCTACTTCCCAAGTGGGAGCGTGTGATGTTGCTACCCATTACCATGGGGGTGCAATACATTATTCCTTTCCCCTGGCTTTATAGCTATGACAATGCGTCTATCCTGTCGCTGCTGCCGCGCATGAGGCTGATGTGGTATTTTGTGGGCGGGATGTGCATGTTCTATTATTTATACATGGCTGTTACACATTTTAAGTCGTTTAACCTTGGAATGTGGGCTTGGTGGCCACTGGTTGTTTTCATGCTCATGTCGTTTTTGACTGGCGGACTTGTGAGCCGTTATGTGTTGCCCGTTCAGCCATTGTTTGTGGTGGTTGCGACCTATGTGATATTCCTCGTCAAGGAAGGCCATTTCAGGCGGCCGTTCACCATCTTGATGGTGATTTATGCCCTTGTATTGGTTGCAACGCTTGTGTTCTGTTATCATGCACAGGTTGATTTTTTGAGAGACCAAAATATATTAACATAATTAAGATTACACTATGAAATTATTAAGAACTTCAATCCTCGTGCTGGGCTTGGCTCTGGCAGGGCAGGCTATGGCACAGAACAATGGAGGCATCGATGCCAACATGATGCGACAAATCACGCAGGCTGCCGCGGCAAGGAGCAATAAGGCCATCAGCAACGCTATGGCGTCTAACTCTATCGATGACCTTGCGCGCAACTATCGCAACAACAGCATTACCGACACGCATTTCAGCGTAGAGACTCCCAAGCAGAGCATTCACAACCAGCGGCAGAGCGGCCGATGCTGGATGTACTCGAGCTTTAACGTTATGCGTGCCAATTTTGCCCGTCGTCACAACGACACCTTGCGGGTAGAGTATTCTCACGATTATCTGTTCTTCTACGACCAGCTCGAGAAGGCCAATCTCATGCTGCAGGGAATTATTGACTGCGCCGACAAGCCCATCGACGACCAGCGTGTGCAGTTCTTCTTCCAGCATCCAATCAATGATGGTGGTACATTCTGTGGTGCCGCCGACCTTGCCGAGAAGTATGGACTTGTGCCTGTTGAGGTGCAGCCCGAGACTTATACCGCCGAGCGCACGTCAAAGCTGAGCCAGCTGCTGTCGTCGAAGTTGCGCGAGCAGGGGCTGGAGTTGCGCCGGATGGTTGCTGGCGGCAAGTCGAAATCGGCAATCTTGCAGCGCAAGACCGAGATGCTCGGTGTTATCTACAACATGCTGTCGCTGGCTCTGGGTGAGCCCATTAAGTCGTTTACCTATGCTTTCAAGAACAAGGACGGAAAGACGGTGACACCGGCACGCACCTACACCCCGTTGGAATTCTTCCAGGAGACACAGGGAGGACCTATCAACGGCACTTTTATTATGGCGATGAACGACCCTCGCAGGGAATATTATAAGACCTATGAGGTGGAATATGACCGTCACACCTACGACGGACACAACTGGCGCTATGTCAACCTGCCTATGGAGGAAATAGCCAAGATGGCGATTGCTTCGCTCAAAGACTCTACCAAGCTCTATTCAAGTTATGACGTGGGCAAGCAGTTGAACCGCAATACCGGTTACCTCGCGCTTGACAACTTTGACTATGGCACATTGTTTGGCACCACTTTCCCAATGAATAAGGCCGACCGTGTTGCCACCTTCGACAGCGGTTCTTCTCATGCCATGACGCTCACTGCCGTCGACCTCGATGCCAATGGCAACCCCATCAAGTGGAAGGTCGAGAACTCATGGGGTGCCGAGAGTGGGCAGCATGGTTACATCATCATGACCAACGACTGGTTCAATGAGTTTGCCTTCCGTCTCGTTGTTGACAAGAAATATGTTCCGGCCCACATCCTTAAGGCCAACGAAACCAAGCCTGTGATGATAATGCCCGAGGACCCATTGTTCATGTACGACGATTAAGCCAAACGGGTGGAACTCACGTTAATAAGTGAGAATCATAAAAAGCAACAAACCCCTTCAGAGCACAGCTCCAAGGGGGTTCTGTTTTTTGATGTGCGGTGCGTACAGGACTCGAACCAGCGACCTCCTGCGTGACAGGCAGGCATTCTAACCAACTGAACTAACGCACCAAAAATATTTAAATGCTCCAGTCGTGTTTTCGACTTTTGCGGTGCAAAGGTAAAGCAATTTTCTTAAATACCAAAAAAACAAGCGATTTTTCTTGATTTTTATTTTTTCTCACCATTTGAAATTTGTCTCAGTAACTCTCGGTATCGTCAGGAAATTTGCTGGTCTTTACATCTTCAACGTAGTGATTGACGGCATCTATAATTTGCTCACCAAGGTTGCTGTAGTGGCGCAGATATTTGGGCTTGAATCCCAAGTTCATGCCAAGCATGTCTTGAATTACAAGCACTTGACCGTCACAGCCCACTCCGGCACCAATGCCAATGGTGGGGATGCCTATCGATTCTGTAACACGGCGCGCGAGGTCGGCAGGAATCTTTTCGAGCACTAAGGCATAGCAGCCTATCTCCTCAAGCATCTTGGCGTCTTCGATGAGTTTTTGGGCTTCGGCTTCTTCTTGTGCACGCAAGGCGTAGGTGCCAAACTGGTATATCGACTGGGGAGTAAGTCCCAAATGGCCGCAGACGGGTATGCCGGCACGGATAATGAGCTCAAGGGCTTCTTTTATTTCTCGGCCACCCTCGCATTTTACCGAGTCGATGCCGGTGCTTTGGATAAGGCGTATGGCATTTTCCTGAGCCTTATAAGGGTCGCCCTGATAGGTGCCGAAGGGCATGTCGATGCAGGTGATGGCACGCTTGCAGGCACGGGCCACGGTGCGGCCATAGACTATCATGTCGTCAAGTGTAATAGGTACTGTGGTGGCATTTCCCTGCATCACATTCGATGCGCTGTCTCCCACATGAATCATGTCTACGCCCCCCTGTTCCACAAGACTTGCTATGGTGTAGTCGTAGGAGGTGAGTACTGCTATCTTCTCGCCATTGCGCTTCATCTCACGGATGCGCTTGGTGGTAACTTTCTTGTTGTCGCTAACTAAATAACCCATTTTATGTCAATTTATTTATAAAAGCGCCGCAAAGGTAGCGTTTTATTTTAAAAATGCAAAGAACGTGCCAAGATACTTTTTAAAAGACCATGAAATGAAACAAAGTGCTATAAATAATCATCCATCATCTTTAAAGGTGGTATTATAACCTGAAATAGTAAAAACACATTATTATATATACGCGCGCCCGCGTGACCAAGTCTGTCGACAGTCTTATTAAATCAAACCAAAATAACCAATAAAAAAACAAACCAACAAAATAATTATTGTTTTTTTTGGTTTTGATTTTGTTTTCTTGGTTTGATGAAAATAACCGTGTCCCCTGTGTGTCCTTTTGGTGTCCCATTCTGCCCTCAAGGTGTCCGAAACGCCCGAAAACTCCAAAAAACTCA
>CAMJZF010000092.1 GCA_946410125.1 uncultured Prevotellaceae bacterium
TAATGGAAACCAAGAGGAAAGGTTATATCGAGGGGCTTATCGAGCAGGGTGAGCACGAGCATCAGGATTTCAAGTACCAAATCACTGACGCACGCAAGATTGCACGCTCCATCAGTGCATTTGCCAACAATAGCGGGGGGCATCTGCTGATTGGTGTGAAGGACAATGGCAACATTGTGGGGGTGAGCAGTGACGAGGAAATCTATATGATAGAGCAGGCGGCACAGATGTATTGCCAGCCGGAACAGCAGGTAAACTTTAAGGTTTATCGTGTTGGTGGTAAAAATGTACTGAAGGTCGACATTGACGAAGCCGTGGAGAAACCTGTGAAAGCCCCCGACGACAACGGTCAGTGGCGCACCTACTATCGTGTTGCCGATGAGAATGTGCTTGCCAGCAGCACTCATGTGAAAGTGATGAAACTTAATAGTGAACCCACTCCTGAAGATGTGGTTATCAATCTCACTGAGAAGGAGGAGAGGCTTCTCGATTACCTCCAAGACCATGGCGGCATCACCCTGAGCGGATATGAACGCTTGGCGCACATCTCATTCATCAAAGCCCAGCGCACGGTGGTGAAACTCTGCGAGATGGGCATCGTCGAAATCCAGTATCACAACGGCCAAAGCCTGATAACTCTTTCCGGGAAAGAATAAAGAGCTCTCAGCATAGATTCGTGTTGTCAAAAAAAAGTGGACAGGTGCGTTAAATTGCTTCGAGGGCCGTTATGGTGCGAAGCGTGTCAAGAGCCTGGAGGACGGTGGTGATATTGGCGATAACCATTGAGCGTCGACCGTTTTTCTCACGAAGTTTGCATCGAAGCGGATTACGCTGGAGGTAGTTGAGCATGCGTCCGAAAGCCCGCGACTGATAGTAGGCTTTGTTCTCGTCGCCCACGAAATAGGCATACATCTGCCCCTTCATCAATGCAATCTTCTCAATTCCCAGGCGGCGTGCCAAGCGTCGCAGCGGCACGATGCGAATAAGCTCCTTGCCCACGTCGGGAATCTCGCCAAAGCGGTCACGCAAGCGCTCTTCAAAGTCGTCGACATCGCGCTGACTCTCCATGTTGTCGAGTTCGCGATAAAGCGAGATGCGCTCATTCTCCTGTGGCACATAATCGGCAGGGAACATCAACGTGAGGTCGGTGTCGATGACGCAGTCGGCGGCAAATTCCACCTCGCCGTCACCGTCAAGAACCGCCTCTTCCTGAGCCTGCTCCATGAAGGTGTCGGCAAACTCCTCGGTCTTCAACTCCAGCACTGCCTCCTTGAGAATCTTCTGGTAAGTCTCAAACCCCAGGTCGGCGATAAAACCACTCTGCTCGGCTCCAAGCAAGTTGCCGGCACCACGAATGTCGAGGTCCTGCATGGCAATGTGGATACCCGCACCCAGGTCGCTGAAGCTCTCAATCGCCTGAAGCCTGCGGCGCGCTACCGACGTGAGCGGAACACCCGGGGGCACAAGCAGGTAACAGAATGCCTTGCGGTTGCTTCGTCCCACCCTGCCTCGCAGCTGATGCAGGTCACTCAGTCCGTAGTTCTGGGCATTGTTGATGATGATGGTGTTGACATTGGGCATGTCGATACCGCTCTCGATAATCGTCGTGGCAAGCAACACGTCATAGTCGTGATTGGTAAAGTCGATGATGCGCTGCTCAAGCTGTTCGGGCGGCATCTGTCCATGAGCTACTACCACGCGCGCATCTGGCACCAGGCGGTTAATCATCGCGTTGAGGTTGTAGAGCGGTTCAATGCGGTTGTTGACAAAGAACACCTGACCGTTGCGCGAGAGTTCGAAGTTGATAGCTTCACGCACCACATCGTCTTCAAGGGCATTGATTGACGTGAGAATGGGATAACGGTTGGCTGGCGGCGTGTTGATGGTGCTCAAGTCGCGTGCTCCCATGAGTGAGAACTGCAAGGTGCGTGGGATGGGCGTGGCACTCATCGTGAGCGTGTCGACGTTGACCTTGAGTTGCTTGAGCTTGTCCTTGACGGCAACGCCAAACTTTTGCTCCTCGTCAACCACCAGCAGACCCAAGTCCTTGAACTTCACTGTCTTTCCAATCAGCTTGTGAGTACCTATAATTATGTCAATCTTGCCCTCGGCAAGGTCGGCGATTATCTGTTTGACCTCCTTGGGCTTACGGGCCCGGCTCAGGTAGTCGACACGAACAGGAAAATCCTTGAGACGCTCCTTAAATGTGTTGTAGTGCTGGAAGGCAAGAACGGTAGTGGGCACAAGAACAGCGGTCTGCTTGCCGTCGACAGCGGCCTTGAAGGCGGCTCGAATTGCCACCTCGGTCTTGCCGAAGCCCACATCGCCACACACCAGGCGGTCCATGGGCTTGTCGCGCTCCATGTCGGCCTTCACAGCCTGCGAGGCACGCAGCTGGTCGGGAGTGTCTTCATAGATAAACGAAGCCTCCAGCTCCTGCTGCATGTAACCGTCGGGGGAAAAGGCGAATCCCTTCTCTTCACGGCGCTGAGCATAGAGCTTGATAAGGTCGCGAGCAATGTCTTTAAGACGCCCCTTGGTGCGACTCTTGATGCGTTCCCACTTGCCTGTGCCAAGCTTGCTCAACTTGGGCGGCACGCCTTCCTTGCCACGATATTTCGAAAGCTTGTGAAGAGCATGTATAGAGACAAAAATCACATCACCATTAAGGTAGGAAAGCTTTATCATCTCCTGCATGGTGCCGTTGATGCTCGTGCGAAGCAGGCCCTCAAAACGCCCAATGCCGTGGTCTTCATGCACGATGTAGTCGCCAGTTTCAATCTGATTCAATTCCTTGAGCGACAGTGCGAGTTTTCCCGAGCGTGCCCTTTCGCTCTTGAGGTTGTACTTGTGGAAACGGTCAAAAATCTGATGGTCGGTAAAGACGCACATCTTGAGGTCGTCGTCGACATAGCCCTCGTGCAGAGTCTTGCTCACAGGGGTGAAGCCAATGTTGTCGTGACGATCGTCAAAGATGACACGCAAGCGCTGAATCTGCTTCTCGCTGTCGCTAAGTATATATAATGTGTAGCCTCGCTCCAAGAAATCGGTGAACGACTGGCTGATGAGGTCGAAATTCTTGTGGTAGATGCCTTGCGGCGAACAGTGCAGCGACAACTTGGCATCGCCGCTGGCTCGGCTCTCGCCATAATAGAACTCCAAGCGCCGCATGTTGTGAAGCGACACTTGAAACATGGCTGCGTCAACAACCTTGAGCATCGCCTGGCTGTCGCACTCCTGGGCCTCAATGGCACTCTGGCTCATGGTCTCGTTGCCAATGGCATCAATACGCTGCCTGAGCCAGTCGAAGTCGCGCACCACAAGCAACACATCGTTGCCCACATAGTCGAGCAGCGACACACCATTGCCCACAGCCTGCAACGAGGTGTTGTTGATGACGCTAACGCTCGACAAGCGCTCCTGTGAGAGCTGAGTCTCAACATTAAAGGTGCGAATGCTGTCGATATCGTCGCCAAAGAAGTCGATGCGGTAAGGGTACTCGTTGCTGTAGGAAAACACGTCGAGAATAGAGCCGCGCACCGAGAACTGACCAGGCTCATAGACATAGTCAACCTCGTCAAACCCCAGCTCACGCAACTTAATTGCTACTTGAGTGAGATCCATCTCCCTGCCCACCTCAATGGTGACAGTGTCGCGGTCGATGCTCTCGCGAGGTGCCACTTTCTCGGCAAGTGCTTCGGGATAGGTCACCACCCATCGCAAGCCCTTGTCGCTGTGCCAACGGTTGAGAACCTCGGTGCGCAAGATTTCCTGCGGCGCATCAATCTGGCCATACTTGATATCGCGCTTGTAGCCCGAAGGAAATATCAGGACCTGAGCCTCACTGGTGAGCTGGCACAGGTCATTATAGAGATATCCGGCCTCGTCGAGGTCGTTGGCAATGATCAGATAAGGAGCCTTGCCCTTGGGCAAAGCGGTAAAGAGCATCGCAGCCGCCGAGCCCGCGAGCCCGTCAACCACCATCACGCGGTTGTGCTTGTCGACCACCATTTTCTTGAGAGCGGCGGCACGAGCCTGGGTGACAGCCTGGACCGAGAGTGAACTAAGTGAAATGGGCGACGGCATAGCCATTATTTTCCTGATTTTTTCTTCTTGCCTTGTGACTTGGGCTGTGAGCTGTTCTTAGCCTGAGCAATATTCAAGATTTTCTCATACTCTCCAGGCTTGTTAAACATTTCGCTCGCCCGTTGGGTAACCTTGTCCAGCTTGAGCGCATAAATCATCTGCCCCCGCTGATAATAATAGCTCTTTATTATCTCCCTTGCGAGTATCTTCTCAATGTCGTCGCGGTGAATGTCGAGGTCCTTGTCAAGGTCGTGCTTGAGCAGCTTTTCAAGTTTCTCAAACTCGGCCTTAGTCTCATCGTTGAGATAGCCCTCGGCCTCGGCGGTTTTCCTGAGTGATTCAAGGCTTGTCTCGCACACCTTGTCATACTCAAACTTCGATGGGTCGATAAACGCCTTGAAATCGTTGAAAATCTCGTCGGTAATCTCAAAGTCCTCGGGAGCAGGAATGGTGGGGTGCTCCGACACATATTTCACTGCATAGTCGAATGCCCAGCCGTCGCGCACGATGTTGTAAGCCAGACGGCTTGCCTTACCCGGTTCGATAGTGATGTCGGGGGTGATGCCGCCGCCACTGGTAACAGGGCGTCCGTGAGCCGTGAAATATTTTTGCGAAGTGCTGTCAACTACATGCTTGAGAGTGCCGTCCTCGTTACGCTTAGAGTAATCTATCTCCTGAATTAGACGCCCGCTGGGGATGTAATATTTCGACACAGTGACCTTAAACAAAGCGTCAAAGGGCAGCTGCCTGGTGGCCTGCACGAGTCCCTTGCCAAAGGAACGGCCTCCAAGCACCACAGCGCGGTCAAGGTCCTGCAAGGCTCCCGCAGTAATCTCGGCCGACGAGGCAGTGCCGCCATCAATCAGCACGGCAAGCGGAATCTTGGTGTCGACAGGCTCTTCGGTAGTCTTGTAGGTGCGCTCCTGTTGCTTGGTCTTGCCACGAGTTTGCAGAACCTGAGTGCCTTTGGGCACAAAAAGGCCCACGAGCTGCACAGCACTTTCGAGCAATCCGCCTCCGTTGCCACGCAGGTCAAGGACGATATATTTCACCGCCGGGTTCTCCTTGAGCTTGAGAAGCGCGTTTTTCACATTACCTGCCGAGTGCTCATTGAAAGTGTCAAGAGAGATGTAGCCAATGTTGCCATGGGTGACGCCATAATAGCTCACAGGGTCGACCTTAATCTTCTCGCGGGTGATGTTGAACGTCTTTATGCTGTCGGGATCATACTTGCGTTCTATCACCAGCTTGAGCTGGGTGCTCGCCTGCCCCTTGAGGTGCTCGCTCACCTTGGCGCTGTTCCACCCTGCCACCGAGTCGCCGTCAATCATGACGATGCGGTCGCCTGGCATGAGCCCAGCCTTAGCCGCCGGGCTGTCCTGATAAGGCTCACTGATGTAAACGTTGCCATTGCGCTCATAAATGTAAGAGCCAATGCCGCCGTACTCGCCGGTAGAAATCACCATGAAGTCCTCGCGCTGACTTGCCGAGATATACTCGGTGTAAGGGTCCACGTCATCGAGCATGGCATTGATGGCTGTCTCCATCGACTTGTCGATATCGAGAGTGTCGACATAGAACATGTTAAGCTCTTTAAAGAGACTATTGAAGATGTCGAGGTTGCGTGCTATGCGGGCATCGCGCGAACTGCTGTCGCTCTCGTCGGCGATAGCCAGTGGCACTGTCACAGCTGCCATCATCAATATTGTCACGAGGTTTCTTATCTTGTTTTTCATATTCTCAATTAATTCTTAATTATTGGGACTGCTAAAGTACTACATATAGTTGAAACAGGCACCCAAAAAGTACTTAAAAAAGCCTTAATGAAGATTTTTTTTAAATATTTTGGCTAAAAGTGTTGCACAATTCAAATATTGAGTGTAATTTTGCACCGCAATTCTCGAAAAGTCGGGGATTGGAATGAAAAACAATGCTTCAATAGCTCAGTTGGTTAGAGCACCTGACTGTTAATCAGGGGGTCGTTGGTTCAAGTCCATCTTGAAGCGCACTTTTCATAATTAGATGATTTTTAGGGTTAATCAATGCTTCAATAGCTCAGTTGGTTAGAGCACCTGACTGTTAATCAGGGGGTCGTTGGTTCAAGTCCATCTTGAAGCGCATTAGGGCAGCAATCGCAAGGTTGTTGCCCTAATTGTTTCGTGTCATGCTAAAAAGCTCCCCTCGAAGCCGAGAGCCCAAGTAAAGAGGCTCAAATCTAAAAATCGATTTGTGATATCCCGAATCTTTGATTACCTTTGCATCACTGAGCCACACATTCCAGATGATATTCATTACAGCAGTCATATTAGCCCTTGCCTTAGGCAATACCTTTAGATTGCGCAACAACAGTTGGCATTTGCATGACTTCAATGCCGAGCGCACCCTGCCGTTGCGTGGCATAGCAGCCATAATAATCGTCTTGTGTCATGTGGCAAGAAATGTTCCCGATGTTCCAGTTCTCAATCAGGCCTTACCGTGTGGCAGTCTTGCGGTGAGCCTGTTTTTCTTCCTCTCGGGCTATGGCCTCATGATTTCCTATATCAACAAAGGCGATGGTTATCTCGACGGCTTCCTGCGCCGGAGGTTTGTAAAAATGCTGCCCACCTACCTGACAGCAGCCATAGGGTTTGAGATATATCAGTTAATCACCCGTCCCCACAATCCCATCGCCAGCATTGCCGCCATTGCTCATGGTAGCACCATCCTGCCCGACTCGTGGTTCATCATCGTGATAATGCTTTATTATCTGTTGTTTTATGTCATTGCCCGGTTGGTTCACAATAGTCGCAACGTGGTTATTGCATTATGGGTGGCAAGCGCATTTTATATCATCACAATCCATTCATTAGGCTGGGGCAGCTACTGGTACAAGACAGTGTGTGCTATCAACATTGGTTTCACCTATGCGCTGGTTGAAAAACGGCTCAAGGAGCACTTTGCTAATCATCGCAGCTCGCTCTTAGCCGCCACTTGGCTTCTCGCCATTGTTTCGGCCTCATCATTCCTGTCGGGCTTCACTTCCCATTCATTTCAGATCGTTGGCCACATGCTCACGCCACTGCTCGTTGTCCTTGCGGTATACGTGATGGGGATGTGCCGGTCACGTGTGTTAAACTTCCTTGGCACTATCTCTTATGAAATATATGTAATGCAGTGCATTTGGCGTCACAAACTATTTGTCACCTCGTCACTACACTGGTCGGTGTATTTAATCTCGACACTGGCAGTTACAATTTTCACGGCATGGCTCTTAAACCGTGTTTTCAAGAAATTATATACACTCAGGTAATTTCCTGAAGACTATTCTTATTTATTTACACAACGCATTTTAGATAACAGTAAGCATTGGTCAGGAAGAAAATACGGGCTCTCCTGACCATTTTTTTCGAAAAAAACTTCATTTTTTTGTTGAAAAAAACGGTTGTTTTTCGGCGCATTGCAATGCGTTGAATTTCAGCAATTTGACAGGTAAACATGTCCTTTTAGTTATAAAATAATGCTCAAAATTTACAAAAAATGTCCTGATTGTTATAATTAATGTCCCCATAGTTATAATGTGTTTTGTGAATTATGCCGAACTTTGCGATGTCAAACGAGAAAGAAGCTGACTTTAGATTTGCGGGTAGAACATGTAACAAGGGCAGCCGCCTCATGATAATATATTATACTGTCGGTTGCCCTTTATAGAAAAACCGCAAAATCTATAAAAAAATAAAACAAGCCGAGCCAGCGCCTCGCGCTTGAACTTTTAAAATTTTTATTTTTAAAGTTTACTGATTTCACATGTTAAGATTAAGTGGCGCTGACTTAATCTTGCGGTGAATCAAACCAAAACAAATTTATTATTATGAAAAAGTTTTTATTGATGATTGCCTCGGTGGCAATGATGGTGTCTTGCACCGGTAACGCAAATCAAAGTGGCAGTGCACAGGCAAGCGGTGACAATGCTGAGAAGGCTTCTTTCTCGGTTCAAAACGGCATTAGCGGTACCACTGGTTCTAAGAACTGCTTCCTCGCAGAACTTGGCGCTCCCATTACATTTGAGGTAGCCGGCGAGGGCGACATCCTTGATGTAACCGCTACAGTTAAGGTAAAACACACCGACAAGACTGAGGTTGAAGAGATGACCGAGCCTGCAAAGCTGTGGATAAGCGGTCGCGACGAGGACAATAAGGACGTGAAGCTCACCCTTACTGCCGATGAGGACAGCCAGAAAAAACTCGTTGAGTGGCTCAAGGCTCCAGCTGGCGAAGAGGTAGAGGTTGTGTTCAAGGCCAAACTCCCCAAGGCCGACATGGATAAGCTCAACGCAAAAGAGTGCACCAACACCTTGGTATTCTAATCCTCTCCTAAACGTTTAAAGCTTAAAAAGCCACTCAGCCCAGTTGCTGGGTGGCTTTTATGATTTCTTTGCTATCTTTTTTGTCTTTCAATAAAATATTACTATATTTGTAGGTTATTTATAATATTAAACCCTAAAATATTACATTATGAAACTGTATACCCTAAAATTCTTAATAATAGTTATGGTGGCGATGTTGATAGCAGGAACTGCAGTTGACGTTAACGCCAAGAAACGCACAGCCAAGACCTCGGCTCGTCCCATAACTGCCTTAGCCGATAACATAAGAGCCATAGAGTCGACAAAAGTGGATTCTTATAACGATTGCAAAGAATACAAAAGCAATATAGAAGCTCAGGCATTGCCTTGCTTCAAGAAGTCATATAACCCCAAAGCCGCCACTACCGAACAAAAAGTAAAAGCCGTGCTTGCACAGCTCGGCAAGTATGCCGAAAAAAAGCTGGAATCAGGATCAACCTTCGAAATGGCCGATGCAGGATTTATTCACAAAGTTATTCATGACTACAACGCCATTACCGCCCATGAGCAAATGTTAAGCAAGGCTCCATCGCCCAATGCCCGCAAAGCCCTTGAAGCAGAAATCGATGCTTGGATTACCTTGAGAAACGCCTTGCAAGAGTATTGCGACAACGGGAGTTATCTCGAATTCTTTGGTGGCTCAATGGCATTGCTTGGTGTGTCGGGCAGCCGATGGTCGCTTGCCGAGATGCGCGACAACGACACAAAAACACTGAACAAGAGTGGCTTGAATGCCAAAGCCACACAAGCCGACATGAGTGCTGTTTCAGCAACTGCGTCAACCATGATTGTTGATTTAAGCAACAACGCCAAGGATCTCATCGAGTCAATCAACGGCGACAAGAGCTACCATCAGGAACTCTTTGACGACGTGAGCAATGGTATCAATGATGCCACCAAGCAATTGGCTACCGCCATGCCCAGGTGGCTTGAGGCACGCAAAAGCTTACTGCGGTTCTCCAAGAATCCCAAGGCCGACATCAAGGCAACCAAGGATTTTTTAGATGCGATA